>JABDJM010000570.1 GCA_013002475.1 Saprospiraceae bacterium
CCGAGCCGGTAATTACAAATTCACCCCCTGCTACGAAAGGGTATTGTACCCCAACAGTTTTCTCGAGAAGTTTCTTAGCTCCCAGGATAGCAAGTTTGTAGTTACCGGATTCAAGAGCAAAATTTAACTGAAGAGTATGTTCTCCGGGTCCAGATAAGTTGAAGTTTTTGACCCGAACAATTTCATCGTTGGTATTCAATGCCTGGATGATAGTGGGTCCTCCCTGCTCTGCATTGATATCAACGGAAGCAATGAAAATATCTTTGATCGCGGTCAATCGTAGTTTGTTTTCGGAGGTATAGTTCCCATCATTCGGGACCTCAGGTCCTCCGGTAATATCTAATATTGCATTAGCATAGTACTCTCTAGGCTCATCAATTACAGGAGTCAACCATTGAAGCCCCTGTCCAATAGGATTGTTGCCCTGATAATCCGAGTACCAGGTAATGTTATATTCATTGTCCGTTTCAATAGACCCTGATAAAAGAACACGGCTTCCTCCGCAGACGCTGAGAGAATCATTAACGTTCAATGAAAGCTCAATTCCAGGAACTTCGTCGAAGGTGATCATTTTGGCCAAGGCATTGTTCAATGGGCGAGGATCTTCCTGGCCATTGGGATTGGTGGGTAAAAATTTAACCAGAAAGTCGCCTTGAGGAAGTGAGGCAATTGGAAGGTTAACCTGTCCAATTTCTCCACGACCCATTTGGCCTTCCCAAGTACCAGACTCAGCCTGAACCAGCCCATTATCATAGTTAAGAACTTCAAGTGAATACTCAAAATCAGTTATGATGGAGTCGCCCCCATTCGTTACATAGAAGGCCATTTCAATCTCACCCTGACAATAGCCTAATTGTGGATCGGTATCCGCACCGATCAGATCAAATTGATGGTCTGGAGTTGCAGGAGTATTCTGCTGGTCGATCAAATAATTGTACGCCGCTGTAACATCAATAAGGCCATTCCCGAAGATGTTATCCTCGCCAGGCTCACCAAGGTCCACAGCCGTATTATAAAGTGCATATTTTAAGTCCTCTGATAGTAGGTCTGGAAAAGCCTCCTTCAGTAAAAGGATGGCTCCGGCTACATGCGGAGCGGCCATTGAGGTCCCGGATTTTAATCCATAAGTTCTGTTGAGTTCACAAGACCGGACCGAAGTACCTGGTGCCCCTACTTCCGGTTTTATCAACTCGGATCCTGTTCCACCACAAACTGATGGGCCCTGAGACGAGCTTGGGTTAATGGAAAGTGCCGGATCGGTACCATTTATATTGGCGACACAAAAACTATTGACCGGTGTAAGGTTAATATTCTTCGGAGCAGTGATCGAACTTGATCCATTGCCTCCATCATTTCCAGCAGAGAAGATAACAGCAACGCCTGCGGCTTCCAGCGCTTCAAGAGCAGGTACATACACTGAATTACACTGCTGCATTCCACTTTGTGAAGGGTCATACCAGGAATTATTTATTACGGTAGGCATATCACTCACCGTGCTAATATCTTCATCGGGGTTCAAAGCCCATTGAAAGGCTCCAACATTATCAGTTGTTCCAAGGTTTGAGCACAAATTAGGTGCCCCTACCCAATTAGCGTGGAAGGCAACCCCAATGGTATCATTTGTAATGTGATCAAGACCTACCATCGTCCCCAGCGTGTGGGTCCCATGATCCCCGCAATAGTTTGGGATGGCATTGTCATTATTATACTCATACCAACCATCGGAGGGCTGACTGTAACTACCAATCCATCGATTCGAATATGCAGGATGAAATCCTTCTATCCCAGTGTCGGCGCTAAAGGCAATTGTTCCATAGCCGGTGTACCCGAGGGCCCACATAGGTTCAGCATTGATCACGGATAAGCCGGGCTCGATACCTCCGGGGACGAGCGCCGGAGGCGCGGGTGCGGAGGTATGTTCCTCTACGTAATTTTTAGCGTCCAGGTCCAGGTATCTGAATTCATCAATCTTGGAAAGTGAAATGATATCTTCTGAGCTCGCGTAGAAGCTCACGGCATTGGCCAACCAAAACCGTCGGATCTCATCAGAGCTAAGTGAGGTTTCCCTGATCATTTTCTTAATTAGGGGTTCCTGTATCTCCGCCGCTTTTTCCTGCAATGCAGGTATCAACTCTGCAATTCGCTCTTGCTGGCCTAAATTTCTTTCCCTGAAAGATTGGTGTAACGAGAACACATCCACCTGGTCCTCCATTAAACAAAAAACCGGGATTTGATCTTCTCCCCGTTCCAGCATTCTTTCCTGAAGTCTTGGAGAAATTTTTTGGAAATCCTGAGCTGATAGAACCGTCCAAAAACACATTATCCCAAGTACCAATATATACTTATAAAAACCCATCTTAATCATATTCCGAAAATACCATTTCAATCCCTAAAAAAAGGCAATCATAAAAATTCAATTCCTAAATTGTCTTGGCTTTTCTAATTGGATATGGTTTTTTGGATTTTAGCGATTGTTTTTTCGATGATCATTTTTGATCGGATTAGGAGGATATACCGGATCCACCAATGCCCCAATGACCAAACACTGGTTAAATATTTTGAGGGTAAGCTTCAAAAAGAGGATGAGGCAGGGTATGAACAAACAATCTCACACCTGGGAGTTTGTGAAAAATGCCAAAGCCGATTGGTGGATATCGCAAACACAGAAGAGAGAGAAGGGGGTCCAAATTTAGAAGATCATCTAATTTAGATATCCTCCCAGATTCGCCGCGCTCTTCGGGTAAAACTGTCGGTTACCCGGGTAGCATCCACATAATTTGTTTCATTATTTATGGATTCGGGAGCAGCATCTCGATACAATTCCACCTCCCATTGCGGGTTATTTATTTCTGCTCGACAGTCACTGTGCAATAGTCTAAAGGCCCCGGCCCCAAGCGTGGGATTGTAAAAGAGAAATTTTACGCGACTTTGATTGGTAAAGGGAAATGTCTCATACACCCAGATCTCATAAGGAGGTGCGTCCAGTTCATTGTCAACGCGGACAATATCATTTGGCTTTCCATATTTCATAAAGATATTTCCACGGTCGGACTCAAATCCATAGCCAAATCCAGATTCAAAGGTTTTGTCAGCAGCTCTGGCAACTTCCATATATCGCTCATAAGCAAGCTTTGGACTATTGGGATTTTTGGCTGCCCAATACCTGAACAAAAAACCTCTCATGGCTTTGTTCTTTCTTTCCTTTAGGATCATATTCAGGACTTCCCCGTCCCTGGCACTTATATGCATGGCGATTGCCTTCAATCCGTATACCAGAGAAGCAGAATCAAGCTCATTTACGAATTCATCCTCTGTAGCTACCTCTGCCAAATTTTTGGTGTCGAGAAAAGGATTGGAGCGTTGGAAATACACTTCCCGAGAAGATAAGAGCTCATTATTTCTATCGCGTATTTCAACTGTCAAAAAGTAGTTTCCACTTGGCAAGCCTTGAATATCCATTTGTAGCATAACCACATTAACCGCCTTGGGCATTCTTTTTTTGTGTCCAAGTTTTACTGTTTTTTTGGTGCTATTGTCCCCCAGTTGATCAATGTAATATCTCACAAGGAATTCTTCCTGAACTATTTTGTCAGAGTTGTAAATCTCCAAGTAAAAGGCAAGTTTCGAGGCCTTCTTATTATAGAAGTTAAAAGGAAGGGTTTCCAGGAAGTACCCATTTTTGATCATAGGTCCCTCTCTATCCGTTTTGCTGTAGGCCCCTAAAAGCTGTATATCAGATTGTCCAAATTGATTTTCTTCAAATTCCAGGACTGCATTCGAGTTCATTTTTACCTCGTTACCCTCCTGATGATTATCCCGAACTTCCAATTCAATAGTATACCGGCCACTTGGAAGTAAGTATGTTTTTTGATCTACAAAATTTACCGTTGTGGCAGTAAGTGGAGAGTGCAGATTATACTTATCGAAAGCGACTATTTTTTCGCCGTCTTTAATAATGATCAAGACTTCAACGGAGGCTTGTTTTTGTCCTCCTTCTACATCAATAAAACTTACTGTGCTGCCAATTACATGGATATAAGATTCCAGATAGGGACCCTGCTGAGAGTTAAAACTACAATGAGAAAAACTTACATCAAGGGCAAAACTTCCGAGGGAATTAAGAAGCAAAAAAATTAGAACAGTAAGCTGTTTCATTAACCTGAAATATTGACGGAGTTAAGCTAAGAAGATACGAAACATCCAGGATTTCTTATTCTATTAATTGTCAAAAGCAAAAGAGACGGCAATAATATTACTACTCTTCTACCCGCTTCATTAAAAATCTAAAAGGAGTGGCCCGTAAATTGGTTTCCAACTTTAAGTTAGTTGAATCCAACTCGGTGATAATGAAGAACAAACTTGATGGTCCCGTAGTTTGAATTGTGTCTTTTTTGATCTGGAAGGTTTCCTTAAAATTCTGACCTATCAGATTGGTTGCCATAGAATCCTTCGAGCTGAAGTCAAAGAAAAGATCATCAAGTGAAGCGGCAACTTTACCATTACGGAATGCCCGATGCACCTCCCATTTCTGGTGGAGTAAACTAGTATCAAACTTTGGCAATTCCTCCTCTTGCACAGGGGGTTCGGTGGTGCAAGCTAAATAGAATAGAAAGGAAAGAATAATTAGAATCCCTATAGGGAGGCCTGGCTTCATATGCGCAAAAATAAAATATCTATTGATTTGAAACTGCCTTTAGTTCAATTCTTGTGATCTCAGGCAGGATCCCTACCCTGCCCGGGTAGCCAAGGTAACCAAAACCCCGGTTGACATACAGATATTGTTCTCCCTCCTGATATAACCCGGCCCATTCTTTATAGACCCATTTTACTGGGCTCCAGCGGAGAGATTTTGAAAATTCAAATCCAAATTGCATCCCATGGGTGTGGCCTGAGAGGGAAAGTCTTATATCCTTGTAATCCAAAACTTCAGATCGCCAATGAGAAGGATCATGAGTAAGCAGGATCTTTAATCCTGCGGTTGATGCGGAGTAGGCTTTTTTTAGGTCTCCGTAATTCTTGAACCGGCCTTTCCCTGAAATATTCTGAACACCGATGATGGAAATCTCCTGATCATCGACCGTGAGCGTATGAACTTCATCCTGCAAAAGAATCCAATTCAAATCTTTGTGGACTTCCACAAGGCTTTCCATATTATTCGTTTTCTCCTCTAAACTGGACCATCCAGTATAATCCCCATAGTCGTGGTTTCCCAAGATTGAAACTACTCCGTATTTAGACTCAATTTTAGATAGCTCAGGGACAAAGGGGATTGCCTCCCGAGCCTGGTTGTTCACCAGGTCTCCTGTAAAACAAACGAGGTCTGGATTTTGAGCATTGATCATAGCTATTCCAGGACGTATCGCTTCAGGTTTTGAAATGCTTCCAAGATGCGCATCTGAAAACTGAACAATTACGAAACCATCAAGTTCTTTTGGCAGGTTAGCAATTGGCACACTTACCTTTCTAAGTTGAAACCGATACCGATTTCGGATCATTCCATAAAAGAGCAAACCGAATAATATAAAAGCAGATATCAAGGAGGCCGCTCTTAATAAATACCAGGAACCTCTGATGTCCCAACCAAATTCTGAAAAACTATTTATCCCTTCCATCGCCCCAAGCAGGATCGCTCCCAATGCAAAAAGCAGAAGACCCACAAACTTTGAAATATATAATCCCGTAAGCAAAGCATTGAAATCCCTGGTCAGTGGATTCTTAATGGCTGTAAAGGAAGTGGCAGGAACGGTTAAAAAAGCCAGGTAAGCAAAAATGTGGAAGGTCCAGAATATCCTTGAAATAACCTGATTGAATGGTGCTCCTTCGAATGGAAACAGATAGCTATTAAAGACTACTATGTCCAGGGTAAACATGACCAGCAGAAGCGGAATTCTTGCCAGGGTTCGCAACAAATAGTATCTCCAAGCCTGCATATCTAGTTAATAGAAGTTCCTAGTAGTACAACCAATGTAAAAGGATGGTTTAAACAGATAGCCCTTTGAAGGAAAAAGGTAAAAAAAAAGCCCCGCGAAGCGGAGCTAATTTTATTATTTTGAACCTCTTGTTTTTTCTTTGATACGAGCCTTTTTTCCAACCAGGTTACGCAGGTAGAACAATTTTGCCCGTCTTACCTTGCCTCTTTTCAAAATCTGAACGCTGGCAATCGAAGGTGAAAAAAGAGGAAAGATCCTCTCTACTCCAATCCCGTTTGACATTTTTCGAACTGTAAATGTTTTCGTTGTTCCGGTGCCCTTCACCTGTAGTACATCTCCTTTAAAGGTCTGTATCCGTTCCTTGGCACCCTCGATGATCTTATAGTTTACAGCTACAGAATCACCTGCCCGAAAGGAGGGAAGTTCCTTTTGAGTGATATTCTGGTCATTAACAAAGTTGATAGCGTCCATTGCAAATAAATTAAAGACATCCGTAAATCGGGACGCAAAGATAGGGTTTTTTGTAACTAATTCCAGCGATTTCCGCCTGAAAATCTAGCGGATCAAGGCGATCACTCCTTCGGAGCTTTGCATAGGCTGCCGCGGAAGTTTATACTGAATGATATAAGGATAACTCCCGGCTATCAAGGCATTTCCCTCAAATCTGCCCTCCCAATTGTAAAATGGATCATCGGAAAAGAAGATCTGCCTACCCCAGCGGTCAAAAATCCGGAGCTGATATTCTTCTACTTGTTCAAGTCTCTGGCCCTTCGGACCCCAGAATTCATTCAGCCCGTCGCCATTTGGACTAAAGGCATTGGGCAGCCGCAGGCTGTTTACAGGCATCACGTCCACCTGTCTGTACAGCGTATCATAGCATCCAAATGGATGCTGGACAACCAAACCAACCGTGTGGAGTCCGGTATCCCGAAATGTATATTGCGCCTCCTGCCCGTACAAAGGAACCCCGTCAGGAAATATCCAATCCCAGCCGGTGGCCCGGATCGAGGTTTCCTCGAGCTGAATAGTTGGATTATCTATGCTGAAGTCCATGGGGTATCCGATGTGAAAATCCGCGATGGGCAAAGAATCCACAAATATGATATTCGTGAAAGTGTCCGTGGCATAGCAGCCTATGGGACTTATGATCTCTACGGCTACTGTAAAGGTCCCGGGGACATCATAGTAATTTGCTGTGTTTAGCCCGCCACCAACTCCCCCATCACCAAAATCCCAATTCAGTGTGTAGGTATCATCAATTGGAAAGGAAGAGTTTTCAAACAATACGGTCGTCTCCGGGCAAATCTCGTCCTCGGACGGCTCCACGATCACGATTTCCGGTGCTGGTTGCCAGGCAATGCTCGCTGAGGATTGTGCAACACAACCTATGGTATCAATGAACTCGAGAGAGATCTCTTTGACTCCTGCACTTTCATATTGTACTAGTGGAAATTTATCTTCTGAGCTAAAGCCATCGTCCAGGTCCCAGGAATATTCCAGGATCGGGAAGGCCGGGTTAGACAATGGGCTGATGTCCAAATATTGGACCGGGCCAACCTCACAAGTATCGTATACCGCAGATATTTCTGCTGTCAAAGGTGGCGTTGCTCTGATCACAAATTCCAGGGAATCCTTGCATTGGCTTCCCGGATTAAGGACCATGATCCCCGGATAATATCCATAATCTGGAAGAGTAAAACTTACGTTTCGACTATCAAATACGAAGTTCCCCGAGGGGGATTGGATCTCCCAGTAGTACTCATTTATGTTCGCTTCAATTTGCGATTGGTTGATGATACTTACATCCAAACCACCACAGAGATCAAAATATTTTTGGTTTAATGATGCATCTGGTTCCAAAGGAAGATCAGCATTGATGATCGGATTACAGGTTGTCACGTTAAACTGGAAGTCCCTTTGAGTTTGACTTAACAATACCCCATTTCGAAATTCAGATACACATACTCCAACTACAAATTGCCCCTCAATGATCGGTGTCCCAGTGATGAGCCCCGTTGAATTGTTGATGGCTACCTGCGGAGAACCACCCAGGGGATTGGTTGGAGAATAAAAAGGAATTACAAAATTGACAAAACTATAGGGAGGGGGATTGTCCGGGTTTGGAGCCGGGTTATTTGGAGTTCCCCCAGTTTTTGGTGCACAAAAAGAATATACAAGTTGATCTCCATCAGGATCGAAAGCACTGTGGTCAAACTGCAGGCTTTCACCTACACAAACTACTGGCGGAGGAAATTCGACAAACTCGGGAGAGTTGTTGCATACTGTCTGAGCAAACGGCGTTATCTCCAAATTGAAGGTCATGCCCTGAGCATCTGGATTCACTATGTTCGTGATCGTTGGATTTCGACAGCACCTCTGATAAACTATGTGGTATGAGTCCCCGCTAACGGGAAGGTCCAGTTCAAAGGTGTAAATCCCTCTCTGCACACAAACATTTGGAGGCGTTTCAGCACAAGGATTTGCCGCCTCAGGATCCAGTGTGCTGATTTCCGGGGCATCCAGGAAAACAACGTCCATTGGTTGGGCTGATCCATTGAAAATGGTCACTGAAGCCTGGGTAAAAGACCCTGGTGCAGAATCAAACTGAGCTCCCTGTGACTGACAATCCCGATACATGATCAGGGTGAAGGCATACTGACCAGTGCTTAGGCAGCGATAGGAGAAATCTCCTCCAATAATATGAGTGCCCTGAGCCTGAAAGGCAAAGAAAAATAACAGGACAATTACTGGAAATCGTTTTTCCACAGATCAAAAGTATTCAATTCCAGGGATGTATTGTTGGTGAGATGTGCTGACAGTTGGCAAAATACGGTTTTCAGGGGGCAATTGCTATTCCCTACCTGACCAAGGCCACAACTCCTTCAAATCTTCGGGTAATACCACGGGGTCCAAACACGTCAGCTACAAAGGCATATACGCCTTCCGGAGAATCCCGACCAACATTTAGCTTTTTCCCATTCCAGCCTTCCTCGGGATTTTTAGTTTCAAAAACAAGTTCACCCCAACGGTTATAAATAGCCATCCTGAAGGAAAGGACATTCTTTTGATAACCTTTTCCCAAAAAGAATTCATTCAATCCATCACCGTTGGGACTGAAGGCATTTGGAAAGTTGAAGTTGAAAAAAGGAACTACATCTATGAGTCTTTGAAGGGTATCCTGACAACCCTGCGAGTGCTCCACAATTTGAGTGATCACCTGCAAGCCAGTATCCTGAAAAGTATAAACAGGATTTTGGTTGAAGGAAGTAGATTCATTGCTGAAATCCCAACTATAAAAATCTGCATCAACCGACTCATCAAAAAACTCAACTGTGGAATTTTGTTCAGTTACAAAGTTTGGCGTAAAAGTAAATCCAGCTTCAGGAGTGGGCCTCATTTTTATTAGGTCTGCCCAGGAGGCTGACGTATTGCATCCTAAGGGGGAAGTTATCTCTACAAACAAGGAAAAGTCTCCCACCTCTTCATACAAATGAACTGGGCTTATGTCTGTGCTGAAATTTCCATCGCCCAAATCCCAAAGTATATCATAGCTCTCATCAATCGGAAAAGAGAGGTTGTCTATAAGTACTTCCTGAGGGGCGCAAGCTTCAAGTGCTGAAGGGTCAATCACCACCAGCGCGGGAACTGGATAATAATTTATGGTTTGCATAAAGGTATCCATGCAGCCGTTATTATCCGTAATGATCAAACTTATCTCATGGTCACCCGGGATCATATACTCATGAACAGGGCTTTCCATCATACTTTGAGTCCCATCTCCAAAATCCCATAAATACCCATCTATCTGCTGGGCTTCCGTGTATGAAAAGTTGGTAAAAGTTGTGGGCCCTGCTACGCAGGTATCATAGGCAAAAGAAAACTCGGAAAACAGATCAGGGTATACATCAATCTTCACGTAGGCACTGTCATTACAGTTGTTTTCCCCAAAGAGATATAAATAGCCCTCGTATGTTCCATAATCCGGAAAACTGACAGATGGAGACCATTCCGTAAAAGCTTCCTGTAAGCCATCTCCATCAGAGTCGAGTGTCCAGGAAAAGTCTTCGATCTTTGATTGTTGAAAAGAGAGATTATTTATGGTTACATCTGTCTCGCCACAATAGGTCAGAAAAATGGTATCCCCAACCTGGGTCCCATTTTGAAGATAGGCTTGGACAAAGGGAACGCATTCATCCACATTAAATTGAAAATCTCTCAGGGTACGACTCAATAAGACACCGTTTCGGTATTCCTCTACACAAACACCTACAACATATTGGCCCACAAATTCAGGGGTTCCAGTAATCAGGCCTGTAGAAGAGCTAATGCTGATCTGTGGACTTCCACCCATCGGATTCGTTTCTGAAAAAGTGGGAATCTTAAAAGCCACCGGATCAAAGGGTGGCGGACATGCAGGATTGGGCTGTACACCATCACAGGCACTGGCATCGCCCACGGGCGGTGGCGGATCAACTCCGGAAAGACCTCCTCCATCAAGGGGATTGCAGAAACGATAGATCAATTGATCACCCTCAACGTCAACAGCAGAATGGTCATAAACGAGGGGTTGCTGGGCACACACCAAAGCAGGAGGGTATTCGGTAAAAACCGGACTGTTATTACAAACTTGCTGAGCCGCGGGCAACAATTCAATGGTATAGGTCGCACCTGTGGAAAATGGGTTAACAATATTTGTGATCGTATTATTTCTACAGCATCGTTGGTAAACTATATGATAACTGGAGGCGGAGATCGGAAGATTGATCGTAAAAGTATAGCTGTTTCTTTCCACACAGAGATTACTCGTCTCCTGGCAATCATTTTCAGGAATAGGGATCAATACATCCGGACCGTCCTTGGGAATATTCAGAGATTCTACCAAAGAATAAAATGGGCCTGACCCCTCAAAAATGGTAAAAACCGCAGGATCATCGAATTGGGCACCATCCGCACCACAATCTCTATAGATCGTAAACAAAAAAGTATAGTTGCCAGGGGCGTTACACTTGTAAGAAATATCGCCACCGATAATATGACGGGCCTCCCCATTTGGGATCATGACGATCCACAAGCCAATAATGACCACTATTTTCTGGAAATACTTCAAATCCTTTTTTCGTTGAAATCTAGAGAACAAGGAGAAAATTGAATTTTTTTGGTCCCTTTTGCGTTTTTTATCCTTTGCAGTAAATATAATTGCTATTTCCTCCAATTTAGTATCTATTCGGGAGGGATAATGACACATGGAAAACATTTTCCAATTGACATAGATTAAGCGAACGATTAACCATGATGAATAAACAGCCTGCTGGGACAACCAGGGATTCCTGGGAAACCATAGTAGAAAAAGCCAGAATAACTCTTGAAACTAATGGCATAATACTTTATCCAACTGATACAATTTGGGGACTGGGAGGAGATGCCACCGACCCAAAAGTGATCCGGAAGATATTCAAACTCAAGGAGCGGGCAGAGGATAAACCATTCGTTCTTTTGGTCTCTGATCTGGAGATGCTGGTAAATTATGCTGGCAAAGTCCATCCGAAAATCGACCGTCTCCTCCAATTCCATGAAAGACCGTTAACAGTCGTTTATCCTCAATCTGAAGGACTCCCCTCTCTTGCCACAGGGGAAAATGGATCGGTGGCCATCCGGATCGTCAAGGATGATTTTTGCAGTGAGTTGATTCGCGTATTTGGTAAGCCAATTATTTCCACCTCTGCTAACGTGAGTGACCAACCTTTTCCAAAGAATTTTGGTGAGATCAGCTCCACGATTTTGTCTGGTGTAGATTATATCGTACCCCTGCGCCAAACGGACAAGGAATTAGGTGAGCCTTCGGTAATTGTTTCCCTATCTCCTAAGGGAGAACTTGTTTTTCTCAGGAGCTAATTTTCATTTGCTATTTTTCCGAAACTTTTCTTGTGTTTCATTTACAATCCTGTACTCTTTCCTGGGAAAACAAACTGATCAAGATCCCTCTTGGCAAGAAGACTTTCCTCGATGAAGCCTATCTGGAATTCACCAGAACCGCAGGAAGCTTTGGAAACCGATATCAGCTAATGATCCATCCCAAAAGGGATATCATCCTGGATGAGGTAAAGGTGATCTTTCATGAACCCTTCCCACCAGGGTCAAAAGTTTTTTGCAATGGTTATCAAAGCTGGTCCGAAAGTAGAGAACTACCCCTGACTGCTAAACCAAAACGACTTAGGAAAATCGCACGACCATTTTTTAAATTTTATGGCGATGAAAACATTGGCCTGGTTAAAGAAAACGCCCAGGCACAAAGATCCTGGACCTATGGGTTTGTAAGAGGTGAAAAAGGAATCCGATTTTTGGGTTCATTAAAAGAAGACAGTGGTTTCACATTGATTGAATATTTCCCAGAGCGACAGCAGATATCTGCAAGAGTGGATTGCTCCGGTTATCTGATGCAGCACAGTTTTCCAATACTTGATCTTTGGGTGGCCGAGGGTGATGACAGATCCGTTTTTGAAGAGTACTTTTCAATTGCGCACAACAAACCACCTAAGCCAAAAAAAATCCTCGGCTGGACAAGTTGGTACCAATACTTCAGGAATATAAATGAGGATCTTCTAAGCAAGAATTTAGATCAGATCTCCAAGCATAAACTTCCTTTTGAAATCTTTCAAATTGATGATGGATTTCAAAAGGAAACTGGCGATTGGCTTGATGTTGACAAGAAAAAATTTCCCGGCGGGATGAGGGCCATGTCTAAAAAGATATCCGCTGCTGGTATGACTCCTGGGATTTGGATATCGCCGTTTGTTGCCTCAAAGAACTCCAACATTGCCCGACAACATCCTGAGTGGTTACTTCGGGACCATAAGGGGAAACCCCTGAAGGTTGGATACAATCTCTTATGGGGTGGCTGGTACTATGGATTAAACTTTTATGAGCCTTCTTTCCAGCAGCATTTGATAGGAGTATTGGTAACCATGGCTGACAAATGGAAATACGATCTTTTTAAGATTGACTTTTTATTTGCTGCTGCTCTCAGACCTCCAAAGAACAAAACATCAGGGCAGGTAATGACGGAGGTGATGACTTTTCTCAGACATACACTGGGTGAGAAAAAAATTCTAGGCTGCGGCGTGCCGCTTGGAGCTGCATTCGGCAAGGTGGACTACTGCAGGATCGGAGCTGATATTCATACTAAGTGGGAGCACAGGTTGCTTCATGGTCTTCGAAAAAAGGAGCGCGTAAGCTGCCGGGCAGCTCTCAGATCTGTTTTTTCCAGATGGCAATTGAATGGATTGGCTTTTGGCAATGATCCTGATGTTTTTATCCTTCGGGACCAGGGAAACTCCCTATCCAAAAATCAAAAGAACAGTATCCTTCTGGCCAATGCGTTATTTGGCTCTCTTCTATTCACCTCGGATACCCCGGATCAATGGTCTGAGGATCAATTGGCTCAAGTGAAAAACTTGCCAAAAATGATCAACTCATCTGTGCGTGAAGTAATTGAATCACAGCCTGACCGCTACCATGTAATTTTTAAATTGGAAGACCAGGAGATGGATGCCTTCTTCAATTTGACCGGGAGCAAGTGGTCCTTTCAGGAAGGGGAAAAGGAGATCTCACTTGAACCTTTTGAATCTCGGGTTTTACCGGATCAGTTATCCTGAGCGATCGGTACTTTTTCTTTTACAAGCTGTAAAGCTTTTTGGACCATGGGATCCTCTGCCTGAACAACTGAATGAAACCCATTATCGCCAAAAAGAAGCAAACCATACCTCGCTTTCAAACGAAGGCGAAGCGAGAGTTCTGCATCTGCATCAGGAATTTCAACAGATGTGTTTTTATTTTCTTTCACATAGGATACAAAACGCTCGAAGTCGGAATCTGGAATCTGGTATGACTGAATAAACCCTGCACTATCCAGGGTTTCAAAAAACTCTTTCCGCTGATGGAAATCCCTGAACCCAAACTCAGATATATAGGGCAGGTAACTTAAATAGCCCGGATCATAGTTTGAAGAATCAAATGAAACAAAGTAGTCCGGATCGATCCCTGGGGGGGGGGGGGGGGGGGGGGGGGGGGGGGGGGGGGGGGGGGGGGGGGGGGGGGGGGGGGGGGGGGGGGGGG
>JABDJM010000575.1 GCA_013002475.1 Saprospiraceae bacterium
TTCAGGAAGTATCCCAGATAAGGCTGACGATATTGGATCTCTGATAATTTGGATTCTGCCCGAGTGAAATAATCAACAATGTCTGGACAGTTCTGCAGTTCTTTTGAAGCCTCATCCCGAACGACAACAAACCAGCCATTAGCACTATTTCTTTCTGCAAAGCTGGCAAATGTCTCATTGGTGTATCGCCTTTTACTCAGCAATCCTTTTGCCTTTAAGGAAGAATTTAGGCTTGGAAAAGATTTGGGAATGTAGGCCAGAAATCCGTTGAGGTCAAAAACGTCCGGGTTGAACAATTCGAGATAATTCCTAAACCTATATGCCTGATCGGGATGGACTACATACACAGTTTCATTGGACGGATTTTGAGGATCATCCAAGAAACTTTCCAGGTCATTTACAAATGTCTGCCTTGCACCAGAATTATAGCGAGCAAGGTGCCCGGTAGTAATGGGTGTGTGTGTTTGCGCGGCTAAGCGGACAAAGGCAGCATCATCTCCGAAGTTATAATACTCACGATCATAGGGAGGGTACATGACGATCTTATCCGCCGGTTCGAAAATGGATCTCCACGTATCGTTCTGAAAGTTTTCAATTGGGGCAGCCGGGTTTTGGACATATTGGTTTTTTACCAGATGACCTTTTAGCTCTACAAGATTTATGATCAAGGCTACAATGAGGAGACCGTATTTGACATAAAGAGTCATTTTGGATCTGGCTATTAAAACCAAAGCTCCCAAAATGATAAGATACTGAGGCAACCAAATGTATCTTCCGGAGGCCCGGAAGGTTGCTCCCAGTTTGTCAAGGAAAGCGGGCCAGGGATAGCTGACAAGTAATTTATCGCCCAATGCAATTTGGTTACTCAGGGCAAAGACAAAAAATCCAAGCCCAGTAATGGCCATAAGACCATTCCTCCAATTTAATGTGAGCCTGGTTTTTTTTATGGTCAATTGGGCCAAGCCTAAAAGGATAAGGATGATCATTCCTATTCCGATATAGGCCAAACCTTCATATTGCCCAAAATGTAGATTTTGTATTCGGGTGTTTAGGATCGAGTCATAGGGCGGATTCAAAAAAGCGTTCAGGTTTGCGGAGAACTCACCAAATCCATGCGTTTCGCCATCACCAGATGGAAGAGAAAGATTGCCTATGAGGGCCCAGGCGAGAATAAAGGCTACTCCCATAATCCCTGTGGCCACCAGAACCCGTGTAAACTTGATCCGGCCTTCCAGCATTAAGGATGCAAAATCAACCAGCGCAATTACAAAACAAAAGGGAATCAGATAGGGGTGAATCCAAATGGAAAGAAACACAAGGATAGCATGGTATTTGATCCGGGCGGTAAAGTTGTTTCCGGAGAAATAAATCAGCAAACTAGCCAGGATGATCCAATGAGCATTTAAATTCAAGTGCCCTACCCTGTCAATTAAACTACAGCTAAAGACAAAAAATAAAGATCCGAGAAAGGCCAGAACTTTATCTTCAATTCCTATAGAACTTAGCAAGCGATAACCAATCCAACCCTGGAGGAGGAAGCAGAGGAATAACCAGATACTATAATATTGAAAACTCTCTGGCAGAACCGGGGCAAAAATCTTAAATGGAATTGCGAACAAGGGAATGGCTCCTGTCAACCCTATACTGACTTTTCCCGGCCAGGCATATCCCTCCATTAATCCCAATGGAAATTGCCAGGGGCTGTGTCGAAAATATTCCCAGGTCATAAAGTCAGCTGACCAATCGGAACCTCTGGCCATTATCCATTCGGTGTCCAGAGGATTCAAAAAGCTAAGTCCGTACCGAAAATGAAAGAATATCAATACGATAAGAACCAGCAGGCCAAGGATCCAACCTTCTTGTTTTAGCCAGGCTTTCATTCAGACTTTTTCAACTCTTCCCAATATTCTGCAGCTCTTCTTGTATGTGGAATGCAAATAGATCCACCTACAAGATTAGCAATAGAAAAAACTTCAAAGATTTCCTCGGTTGTTGTTTCGAGGTCAAAGCATTTTCCAAGATGGTATTTGATACAATCATCACATCTGAGTACCATGGAGGCAACCAATCCAAGGAGCTCCTTGGTTTTGGAAGGAAGTGCCCCCTCTTTGTAGGCCGCACCATCCAGGCTAAAAAATCTTTTAAGAACCAGGTTGTCTTGTTCCAGGATCTTTTCGTTCATTTTCTCCCGGTAGTCATTGAACTCTTTAACTAAGGTCATGGTAAATATTATTAGACAGTTCCCCGATTTCGATATCTCCAAATTGAGATCATCATTCGGAAAAAGAAGACTACAGTAGCAATGACGCTACCTACAGCAAAGAAAACAAATTCCGTTCGGGCATATCGCGCAAGGCTTAACTTCCCGATTTCCTGTTCAGGGCCAAGTAAGGCATCGACCCCCTGCTCATCCATCACAGTCTGGAAAGCATTCACCTGATTGATGAAGTAGAAAAAAATGGGAATGCAAAGGACCATCAGCACCATCTTTATAATTTGCTGATTTCCCAGTAAGCTGTGCTGGAAAAGGAATATTTTCCTGGTAAAAGTGATAAAGGCAATAATCGCAGCAATATTGGCAATCAGGAAGGGGTAATATTCGAGATATTTCCAAAGAGGTAGGAGGGCTGCCAGAGCAACTACTGCGGTTACTGCCCACCATACCAATTCCAGCCTGATCTTTAAAGATTTCTGTTCGTTCACGCCGCGAAAATAAGGCTAGGTTTTAAAAGGGAGCTCAAAAGCTAAAAAATCCCAAAATTTGGTTTGCATATAATGCTGATGCCCTTATCTTTGCGTTCCGATTTGACCCAAGGATGATTTCCTTGATTTTCAGGGGGTTTTGGGTTGAATACCGTGGCAGTTGGCCAAAAGTGGGTCAGCTGGTTTTTTTTGTCAAAACGGTAATCAGTCCCATAGCTCAGCTGGTTAGAGCGCTACACTGATAATGTAGAGGTCGGCAGT
>JABDJM010000379.1 GCA_013002475.1 Saprospiraceae bacterium
ATTCGGGACAATTATCGAAAAAATTACGAATTGAGCTGGATGGCATTAGTAGGTGTCGGGATCTTATCTGCAGCAGAAGCATTTGTGGATGCTCATCTAAAAACATTCGATGTATCAGAGGATCTAAGTGTCAAACCCTTTTTCAATACCGGGCGGAATCCTCATTTGGGCGGCTACACCGCAATTGGTCTCAAAATTCCCCTGGCAGGGAAATAAGTCCTATCGCTTACATCTTAGATAGTTTTTTTTTCAGGAAAGAACCAAGCAGGAGTCCTCCTGTTAGTATGAAAATCATATCAATGAATAATTTCTTTCTTTTTGCCGCAATACTTTTGATATCGTCCTGCAATACAGAAGTTGTCAAAGACCTTTCAGCAAAAGCAGTTCCAGTTACGTACTCAAATAGCCAACAATTTGAGGATTATTGGTTTGGAGGGGAAGCTGAGTTAACAAGTTATCACCTCGAACAGGCTAGGTATGGTGAAATCCATAGCGGTGAGGCTGTTCTGATTTTCGTTACTGAACCTTTTTCCAAGTCCAAGCTTGTTAAAATGGACAATCCCCAAAGGGATCACAGAGATAAAGTGAATGTGTTGAAACTAAACATGACCAAAAAGTTTTATACAGGATTATATCCGTACAGCATGATGATGTCCACTTTTTCACCTATTGAATTTGAAAGTTCCGTTAATGCATTAAAGGTTAGCACTTCTTCCCAGGAGTGGTGTGGGCACACTTTTACTCAGTATAATTCAAAGGGTACTGGATACGAGGTACTTCAATACAGTTACTTCGAAGCTGAGGGTGATAAAAAATACAAGATTGCCGACGTTATTCTTGAAGATGAATTATGGTCACAGATCCGCCTGAATCCCTCTAAGCTACCTACAGGAAATATTTCGATCCTTCCCGGATCGATGACCACCAGGTTGCAACACAGTAAGGTTGAACCAATGATGGCTTTGGCAACTTTGGAAGATATTGGAAAAAGTGGGATCTCTAAGTATTCTTTAGATTTTGAGGATGGACGTAAGTTGGCTATAAACTTTAGTTCGAACTTTCCATTTACCATTGAATCTTGGCAAGAAACTCTAAGATCGGGATATGGATCAGGCACCAAAACTCTTACGACAATTGGTACCCTTAAGAAAAGGACCAAATTGGACTACTGGACCAAAAATGCAGTTTCAGATTCTAAGTATAGAAGCTTATTAGATATGTCTGGACAATGAAGTAAATTCAATCAGGCTAGATAAGATTAAAATCTTTTTTCCATCTTTATATGAAGGATGCTCACCTCGTAGAACTCCTCTCCCACTTTTTTGTAGTCCAACTTTTCATAAAATGGAATGGCTGTATCTCTTGCATGAAGGATCAGGTTTTTGGCTCCTAAAGATTTCACCACAACCTCTGAGGCAAGGACTAAACTTTTACCGATCCCCTTTCCTTGTGAAGGTTCCTCGACTGCTACTTGTCTCATTTTATAGACACCTTCCTCTTTTGGTTCAAGGACGAGGCAGCCAACCATTTTACCCCTGTCGTCAAATGCTCCCAGGTGTATGCATTGGTATTCTTTTGCCAGTTCCTCTGTTTCGAATTCCATGCCTAAAGGTTTACGGAGAAGTTTATCCCGAAGCCTGACAGACTCATCGTATTGTGGGGTTGCAAATTCGAAAGAATGGATAGTCATACTAAGAAGGAAAAGTGTTTGCAGCAACCACCATGGAAGTAAGAAGGTGATCTTTGTTCAATTGAAGGTCTTCTTCTCTTTCCTCAAAGTAGAAGACCATATTTTCTGTAGGCATGTTTCCTGTAAGTTCATCCCGGGCCATTGGGCATCCACCATATCCTTTTAATGCTCCGTCAAACCGGCGGCAACCAGATTCATAGGCAGCATGCACCTTCTCACGCCAATTATGAGGCTGAGTATGCAAATGTGCTCCTAGGTTTAGATGGCTGAACTCAGGAATCAGGTTTTTAAAAATGTAGGAAATCGTGGTAGGGTTTGATACCCCAATTGTATCTGAAAGGGAAAGAATCTTAATCCCCCTTTTATCTAATTCTTTTACCCACTTAAAAACTATGTCAGCATTCCAATCATCCCCATAAGGATTTCCAAATCCCATGGAAAGGTAAACGACAAGGGCCTTATTATTTTTTAAGGC
>JABDJM010000579.1 GCA_013002475.1 Saprospiraceae bacterium
CCTGCATGCTCTTCAGGAAAATTTGATCCGCTCCCATGCATGTGGAATGGGTGAGCAGGTTCCATTCGAGATTTCGCGCCTCATCTTCTTTCTGAAGATCGAAAACATCTCTCAGGGTTTTTCAGGAGTTAGCCCGAAGCTCATCGATCAGATGATCAAATTATTTAACGCCGGGGTGGCTCCAGTCTTGTTTAAGCTGGGCTCTCTTGGGGCTTCCGGAGATCTTGCGCCCCTTGCACACTTAGGGCTCATGATTATGGGTGAGGGTGAGGCCTTGCTTATGGGAAATCCTGTAACTGCCGGGCAGGCCCTGGAAGCTGCCAACTGTTCTCCCCACAGATACCTGGCAAAAGAAGGGCTCGCAATTTTAAACGGAACACAGTTTTCTAGCGCCTATTGTCTCTATGGAGCTCTTCATGGGAAAAAAATCTGCAGGCTGGCCAATTTGATCGCTTCTCTATCTCTGGATGCTTATGAGTGCAACCTAAGCCCCTTTGATCCCAGGATACAACAAGTAAGGCCTCATCCCGGGCAATCCGCGGTTGCTAAAGATGTTTTAGAAAACCTGGAAGGCAGGCAAGCGCTAAACGGAGAATCCCACAAGGTCCAGGACCCCTATGCTTTCCGATGTATTCCGCAGGTTCATGGAGCTACCTATGATGTGCTTGATTATGTAGAAAAAACGGCTTTGAATGAAGCCAACGCAGTTACGGACAATCCTTTGATCTTTTTTGAGACAGATGCCATCCTTTCAGGTGGAAACTTCCATGCTCAGCCAATCGCTCTCAGCTCAGATTTTTTGACTATCGCTCTTTCTGAGATCGGTAGCATCAGCGAGAGAAGGATCTTTCAGTTGATAAGTGGGCAGCGAGGCTTACCGCCCTTTCTGACCTCCGACCCAGGTCTCAACTCCGGGATGATGATCGCCCAATACACCGCCGCATCTATCGCCAGCCAAAACAAACAACTTTGCACTCCTGCCTCTGCAGACAATATCGTCTCCAGTAATTTTCAGGAGGACCATGTCTCCATGGGAGCAAATGCTGGCACCAAATTGTTTCGAGTGGTAGAAAATGTGTACAGAATCCTGGCCATTGAGTGGATGAGTGCAGCACAAGCCATGCATTTTAGAAAACAAAGGAAGACAAGTCCAAAACTTTCTTCCCTGATTGATCTTTATAGAAAAGAGACTCCGGTACTCGAAAAAGACAGGGTCCTGTCTGATGATATGCGACGTACTGTTACCTTTCTAAAAGATCTGGACGTCTAAAACCTAACGGCAGAATAATTTAAACACATGAAACACACGATCCTTATCCTAAGCTTCCCTTTATTATTTATACTTCAGGGTTGCGAGTTTACCAAGAAGGCCGTCGGCAATATCAATCTCTTCCCAGTAGAAGAGGATATTAAACTGGGCAAACAAGTCGCATCTGAAATTGCCAGCAAACCGGCTGAGTTTCCCATCCTTCCTGAACAAGGAAATGAACGGGTATATAATTACATCCGCAATATTACTCGCAAGATTCTGAACTCTGGACAGGTTAAGTATAAAAATGAATTTGTCTGGCAGGTAAAGATCATTAAGGATGATAAAACGCTTAACGCATTTGCCACTCCAGGAGGTTACATCTATGTGTATACTGGTTTGATAAAATTTCTTGACTCCGAAGACCAATTGGCAGGGGTAATGGGGCATGAGATCGCCCATGCCGATCGTCGGCATAGCACAAAACAAATGACCCAGCTTTTGGGTGTTCAAATATTGCTGGCCGCGGCCTTAGGTGATCGTGAAGCCGTTCAACAGGTTGCAACGGGCTTAATAGGATTGAAGTTCAGTCGGAATCATGAAGCCGATGCAGACGAATACTCTGTCCGGTATCTTTGCGGCACACATTACAATGCTTCTGGGGCTGCCGGTTTCTTTCAAAAACTATCTGGTCAGGCTTCTCCTCCGGAATTTCTTTCTACTCATCCCAATCCCGGAAACCGGGTAAAAGATATTGAAGCAAAGGAAGCAGAATTTGGTTGCCGCGGAACCGTCACCAATGTCTCCGAATACGCACAAATAAAAGCCTTGCTTTAATCTGCTAGGGCCAAAAGGTTTTGACCCTCCATTCTTTCCAATAGTGGCATGCGGGAATCCCGGATGGTTCCGGTGAGATATTGCTCGATAATAAGACTTGAAATGGGTGCAGCATATCGTGCTCCCCAGACTCCGTGCTCCACATAGACAGCAACAGCGATCTTGGGATTATCGCGCGGTGCGAAGGCAAAGAACACAGAGTGGTCTTTGCCGTGGGGGTTCTGAGAGGTTCCGGTTTTACCACAAATACTTAATCCGGGAACAAAGGCAATATTTCCAGTACCGCTTTTTACGGCTCTCTCCATTCCTTCAATGACAGGTTCAAAATATTGCTCATCAATATTCACTTCCTTTCTTACCCTAAATCTGTCCGGAATTTCCTTCCTGTCACCGTGCGCTTTGATCAAATGCGGAGTGTAATACCAACCCTTATTGGCAATAATCGCAGAAAGGTTTGCCATCTGCACAGTCGTCATTTCGATCTCGCCCTGGCCTATCCCAATAGACATAATGGTGGGGGATTTCCAACTTCCTTCCACCCTGGGGTAAAGACGATCATAGTAGGCCGGGGTGGGTATATTTCCGGCTCCCTCATCCGGGATGTCTATGCCCAGAGGTTGGCCGAGGCCAAAACGAGTCAGGTATTGGTTGAAATTTTCCAGGCCTTTATGGGGTTCATAAAAACCATACTGGTCAATAATTTTTCGGAGTGTCGTAAAATAATAGGTGTTGCAAGAGTGCTCCAAAGCAACAGCCAGATTATTGGGCCTGGTGTGCGCGTGGCAACCCCAGCTGCTCCCTCCATAATAATAAGCACCGTTGCAAGTCATGCCAGTGCTTGGTTGAATCAGGTCTTCCTGCATGGCGACTAGTGAAACAACCGTCTTAAAAATCGATCCCGGTGGATATTTTGCCATTATCCCTCTATTGAAAAAGGGTTTGTTTAATGTATCCCGTTGTAATTGGGTAAAAGCCTCTCCCCGGATCCGGTTGATGGTCAACAGATTTGGATCATAGGATGGGGAGCTGATTAGAGAAAGAATCTCCCCTGTGGCAGGTTCGATCGCCACGATAGAGCCTGATTTGTTTTTCATCAACCTCTCTCCCAATGTCTGCAGGTCGATGTCCAGGCTGCTGATCAGGTCATTTCCGGAAGAAGCCGTCGTGTCCTGTTCACCTTCCCGGTAAGCACCCACCGGGCGGCCTAAATTATCCTTGAGTACATAGCGTATTCCTTTTTCTCCTCGCAGATCGTTTTCATAAGTTAGCTCAATACCGGAAGATCCTATGAAGTCTCCGTTTTTATAAACACCCCCCGATGTACTAACCTGTTGAGGATTTACCTCACTCATGTAACCAAGCACATGGGCTGAATTTCTATAAGGGTATCCCCGCACATTTCTTAACTGGATCTCAAAACCCGGGAATTCATACATGGCTTCCTGAAACCTTGCATAAGTCTCGCCGGAGATCTTCGACATAAACAGAAAAGGAACACTTTTCGAATACCGGACACTTCGGAAGTTCTTATTGATATTTTGATCGAAATACGCTTTTGTTATTCCCAGCAACTCACAAAAATAAGTGGTGTCCATTTGAGCATCGACACGATTATAGGTACACATGAGATCGTATATCGCATTATTGTTTACGACCAATTTTCCACTGCGGTCAAAAATCAACCCCCGGGATGGATAGTCCACGACTTTTTCAATGGCGGTTGTTCTTGCCCGGTCCTGATAAGTACTATCTATGAGTTGTAATTGCATGGCCTTAACCAACAACAGGGCTATCGCCAGAATGAAAATTCCCCGAATAACAAACTGCCTGTCCCGAAAATGATCCTTTATTGCCATCTTATGATTTAGGATTAAAAAGATACTGGTACAGAACTATAAATACAAGCGAAACTAGAAAGCTGAAAGTCGTCCTTAACAAGATCTCCTTGATGTACACAAAAGAAAAAGCCTGAACAGAGAAGTAAAAGATCAAATGTAAAAACAGAAAGGCTGCAGCATAGCGTATAAAAACCCCGATCCCCACCTGGTGTTTAGTAGGACTTTGGTTAGCTGCATACCCTCCCCTGGGTTCAAAAATCTTCAACAAGGTGGGACGCATATATGCAGTGAAAACAGAAGCGGCTGCATGGATTCCGGGGCTGCTGTAAAAAATATCAACGGATAGTCCTGTCAAAAAACCTACAACCACCAGAGCAACATGTGAGATCCGGTGAGGCAGCAACAAAATAAAAATCGGATAGATGAATACAGAAATGTAATTGAAGCTTTCGAAAGAAAGTGACAGACGCTTAAAGACCAACACCTGTAACAGGAGGAGGAAGAGAAAACGAAATGCTTGGGTTAAATAAATATTATTCATCCTTCACCTCCTCCGCGGCAAGCTGCTGTTGCAGCATTAAATTGTTAACAACATACACATACTTCAAGGTGCTTAGATTTCCCCTTAAGCTGATTTCAATCTCATAAAAATTTGAACCGGGTTTAAGATCTACCTCTTCAACATATCCAATCTCAAGTCCTCCCGGAAATTTTGCGGAGTAACCATTTGTTTGAACAGTATCGCCTATTTGTACACTCGTATGCTTTGGGATCTCATCAAGGTCGGCTATACGTGGGTTCGCCCCTTGCCACCTTAGGGATCCAAAGGCATTAGTTCTTTTAATGCTTGCTGCTATACGGTTTTCTTTATGGAGTACAGACATGATAGTTGAGTAGTAATCCGAAACGGAAACAACAACGCCTACTGGTCCCTCATTGCTGATAACACCCATTCTGGGTTTGATCCCATGTCTTGACCCCTTATTAATGGTTATATAATTATTGAATTCATGCACGGAATTGTTGATGACCTCTGCGGCAATAAATGTATAGTGCTGTTGCCACTTATCATTGCTTCCGGATCCTTCCAGAATGTCTTCCTGAAACCGCGCTGAGCGAAGCTCAGCCCTCAGGCGGGCGTTTTCCTGAGCCAGGGAATCCGCTACAGTACTTAGGTTTAGGAACTTGACAAAGTTGTCGAATCGGTCAAAGGCCTGACTGCTGAAATAATTCGTTGAGTTCAGCCATATTCCCCTTTGGTCGTTGTTATAGTTGACCACAAGCAAAAGGCTGATAAACTCCAGGAGCAAAAAACTCAGGAAGCCACCATATTTTATGATAAGAAGTATAAGGCCTCGCATAGATTTCGCTAAAGTACGGCCCGAAAAGGATTAAACGGATTTCCTGTCAATAAGGAATGAAAAACGATCTGAGTTTTTCAATGCGATCCCTGTTCCTCGCACCACTGCTCTTAGTGGGTCATCAGCAATATGGACAGGTAGTTTTGTTTTAGCTGAGATCCTTTTGTCTAGTCCCCGCAAAAGAGCACCTCCTCCAGTCAGATAAAGGCCTGTTGAATAAATATCCGATGACAGCTCAGGCGGAGTCGTTTCCAGAGCCTTCAGAATGGCATCTTCTACTTTTGAAATGGACTTGTCCAAAGCCCCGGCGATCTCCTGATAGCTGATCGTGGTTTGTTTGGGAATTCCAGTCATTAGATCTCTTCCGTTCACCGGAAAGACATCAGGCGGATTTTCCAATTCCGGCAAAGCGGCACCAACATTTATTTTGATCTGCTCAGCCGTCCTCTCCCCTATCAAAATATTATGCTTACGCTTCATGAAGCCAATAATATCCGTAGTAAACTCATCTCCTGCCGTTCGAATGGACTGATCAGATACAATTCCGGACAAGGCAATTACTGCGATTTCCGTCGTCCCTCCCCCAATATCAATGACCATATTACCAACAGGCTCCTCGACATCCAATCCAATACCGAGCGCCGCGGCCATAGGTTCATAGATCAAATAAGTCTCCTTGGAGTCCACGTGATCGGCAGAATCAAAAACTGCCCTTTTTTCAACCTCTGTAATCCCGGAAGGAATGCAGATCACCATTTTCATATGAGAGAAAAAACGCTTTTTTACCCCGGTCATCTGGATAAGAC
>JABDJM010000589.1 GCA_013002475.1 Saprospiraceae bacterium
TGGTTTTTCGAAACCATGAAATGGAGATCTCTTCTTAATCACTTTGAGGACTATCCTCTTGAAAAAACTTTTAGGGCCGTATTTGCCGGGATCACTGTTTCCCTTTTTACCCCAAATAGAATCGGAGAATATGGTGGACGGGTTCTTTTTCTGCCACCACATCTTAGGTGGAAAGGAACGATGTCCACTCTAGCCGGCAGTTTAGCGCAACTGATCGTTCTAATAGGATTCGGGTTGCTTGCAATAGCTGTTTTTTCGGTGGAGCAACTCCAGCTTGAGGGCTGGGCATTTATGGGGGCTGCCTCGCTTTGCAGTGTTGGACTCTTGATTTTAATCCTTACCTATTATAACTTAGAAATAGCGATCAGGGTAGCCGACAAACTACCCAGATGGTCATGGCTTGAAAAGGCAAAAAAACCAGTTCGTTATCTGGCCGAATTTGATCCAAAAGCCTTGACCAGGGCTTTGAAGTTCGCTGGCCTCCGATATGGGGTCTATGCCCTTCAATATTATCTGGTAGCTCTGTTTTTTGGCATTCAGACAGGCCCGATGGAAGCTTTTATGGTCATAGGTTCGATATACCTATTGCAGACCAGCATACCCTTGCCTCCAATTTGGAGTTTGCTGGTCCGAGGCCAGGTGGCCCTGTATTTTTGGGGTTTCTTCTGTTCGAACCCGATTTTGATCCTTTCGGCCACTTTTGGTGTTTGGGTAATAAACCTAATCCTGCCAGCGTTGCTGGGTATGGTTTTCCTGATGTTCTTGAATATCCCGAAAACCCTTTCATATGAAGCGAAAAAATACTAGAAGATCTATGGTATTCGGAACTGCCTTATTAGCCTTGCTGGCCTTTATGGCCCCAAGTAAAAATGACCTGCCCGTCGAAACTAGCGAGTTTGTGGTGGAGGTCAACCCGGACCTTTGTCCAAATCCAAATCAGACTTTCCAGGGTGGAGAGGTGATAGAGTATAAACTCTATTACAACCTCAATTTTATCTGGATCGCTGCTGGAAAAATAACCTTCCGCGTGGATGACCTTGGCGATTCCTTCAAAATTTCAGCAGATGGTCGAACGATATCCTCATTTGATTGGTTTTTTAAAGTGAGAGATAAATACGAGGTAATAATGGATAAGGAGACCATGTTGCCGATTTCCTCAAAAAGAGATGTCGTGGAAGGCAAGTATAAATTATACGAAGAAATTACCTGGGACAGATCTAATAATAAGGCTGTCTCTCTGCGGGGTAAGTCAAAAGAAAAAGCTGTTCTCCGCGAGTTTGAATTGACATCCTGCACACAGGATATTCTCTCAGTGATGTATCATGCCAGGAATCTGGATTACCCCAGTTATCAGCCTGGTCAAAAATTCCCGATCAACATTTTTATGGATAAAGAGGAGTGGCCTTTGCAGGGCACCTATTTAGGGAAAGACGAGGAAAAAAAGATAAAGGGCTTAGGAAAGTTTAATACTGCAGTGTTTCAACCGGAGGTGATCAGTGGGGATGTTTTTAACAGCGACACTGAAATGTATATTTGGACAACAAATGATGCAAACAGACTTCCCCTACTTATAGAGACGCCAATCTCGGTTGGGTCTGTGAAAGCAGTTTTGAAAAATTACGAAGGGCTTAGACATGATATGACGGCCCGCATAAATTAATACTTCAGAAAAACTATGCTAAAAGATTTCAGACAATGGCTTTGGTTTCTGGTAGCCCTTGTTTTTGTTTTTTTTCTTGGCAATAAGTATCTCACCTTTTCGGACACTAAGGTGGAAATCTCTTCCTCTGTCCTATTGGAAAAAGTCCATGAGGTAACCAAACTCATCGCTGTTGAAGGGCAGTTCTCGGAGCTATTCAAGTTTGAAGAAAGTTGGGGGTATGCGATTTCTCCACTCACTAAATCAGCCGTAGTTCGTGTTCAGGCAACAGCACTGATCGGATATGATCTGGAAGGCTTATCTGTTGTTGTGGATGAAAACGCGAATGAGATTCGGATAAGAAAACTTCCACCGGCAAAGCTTGTCTCACTAGAAAAAAACCTGGACTACTACGATTTCAAGCAGGGGCTTTTTAATTCTTTTACAAAAACAGACCTCAATCTAATTGATCATAAAGCAGATCAGATCCTTAGAACAAAAATTGATGAGTCCGATCTTTTCGTCCGTGCGGAAAATCAACTAAGGAATCACTTGCAAACTCTTCACTTTTCACTCAATTCTTTCGGCTGGGATTTGGTCATTCCCTCAGTCTCCGAAGAAAATTCTGAGTTAATGACCGTATAAGGTTCCTTAACTACACAATAAGCTTCAGAATCCATTTTTTAAGAAGATTTTAGGGGGAAAAAGGATATTTTTAGCGTTTAGCAATTAAAAAGTCTATGTCCGAAAAATCAACTCCTTTTGCAGGCCAAGCTACGCTCTTTGGCCACCCTATAGGGCTATTCATTCTTTTTTTAACGGAAATGTGGGAACGCTTCAGTTATTATGGAATGAGGGCCATTCTTGTATTGTATCTGGTGGCCGAAACAGGTGGAATGAATCCTGGATTAGGATGGGCCAATGATAGCGCTATTGCGCTCTATGGTTGGTACACCATGTTTGTCTACGTCGCATCCATTCCTGGCGGTATCATCGCTGATAAACTCATCGGACAAAGAAGGGCCGTTTTTGTTGGGGGGCTGCTTCTGGTTGCCGGGCACTCTGTGCTGGCAATAGAAGCTATGTGGGCCTTTTACATGGGTCTAACCCTGATCGTAATGGGAGTAGGAATGCTCAAACCCAATATCTCTACCATGGTTGGCGGGCTGTATCCAAAAAATGAACAGAACAAACGCGACCTGGGTTTTTACATCTTTTATATTGGGATTAACCTGGGTGCATTCCTTGCGGCCATTATCGTGGGC
>JABDJM010000006.1 GCA_013002475.1 Saprospiraceae bacterium
CCATCTCTCAGTCACATAGGGCATGGCACACTTTCTAGCTCCATTGGCAGCAATCTCTCTCGCTTGCTTCTTAGTAGCTACAAAAAGGATCTTCCGTCCAGACTTCGCAATTTGCTTCAAGGCATTCGCTGCCTTATCCATTGATTCGTCCGTTCGGTTCAGGTCGATCAGGTGAATACCTTTATGTTCCTGAAAAATATAAGGCTGCATCTTGGGGTTCCACTTTTTCTTCATGTGTCCAAAGTGAACGCCGGCAGCAAGTAGTTCTTTATATGTAGGTTTCGCCATTGTAATTCCTTTTTAAAAAGATCTTTTGAAAAAAACTGAAACAGATTAACGTTTGGAGAACTGGAAGCTCTTTCTCGCTTTCGGCTTACCATATTTCTTCCGTTCAACCACACGGGCATCCCTGGTAAGAAATTTGCGCTCCTTAAGCGGCTTTCGAAAATCTTCGTTCAATTTCACAAGTGCCCGGGCAACTCCCATTCGGATGGCCTGAGACTGACCTTTAAATCCACCCCCTTTTACATTCACATTGAGGTTGTATAGTTTTTCAACCTCTACAGTAGAAAGAGGCTCCAACACAAAAGCCTGAATATGCTTTTGGGGGAAATAGTCGGTTAGGTCTTTTCCGTTGATGGTAATGGAACCATCTCCTTTGGTCAAATAGACCCTCGCAACGGAGGCCTTTCTTCGACCTACCGAATTGATCATTTCAGTTGTACTCATTAGCTATTTAATGGCTGTGGCTTCTGAGCACCGTGTGGATGCTCCTCGCCCGTGTACACAAATAATTTTTTAATCATCGCCCGTCCCAACTTATTTTTTGGGAGCATACCTCTTACAGCATTCTCTACCAAAGCTGTGGGCTTTTTGGCATGCAATTCCTTCGCGGTTGTGCTTTTCTGTCCACCCGGATATCCGGAATAAGTCAGATAAGTCTTTTGGTCCATTTTGGATCCGGTAAACCTGGCATTCTCTGAATTGATAACGATGACGTAATCTCCGGTATCAACATGAGAGGTAAAGGAAGGCTTATGCTTTCCGCGAAGAACAGATGCGATCTGTGAACAAAGGCGTCCCAGTGGTTGGCTGGCTGCATCTACGATGAACCATTCCCTCTGAACTTCAGAAGCCTTTGCCGATTTTGTTTTGTAACTAAGTGTATCCACTATAATACATTTAACAGGTGAACATGCCTCGTTTTAAGGCCGGGCAAAGGTATGGTTCATTTTGAGTTGAAACAAGGATTTATGCGATTATTTTTTCCTTGGGTGCTTATAAAAGACTGAAAATCAGTCAAAATTTCGCACAACTTTTTAAAACCCAATTAATATTTGGCAGAAAATGGGGTCAAATCCGAAGGACCTGGCCAGGATAGAGCAGTTCAAGTCGATCCGGTTTGGATGAAAATTGCTTGATGATCTCATCATGTGGTTCTGAAAGCGGTTCATTGCTCAGGTCAAAGCAGCCGAAATGCATAGGGATCATTTTTCGGGCGCCCAACCTGTCTGTTGCTTTTCGGGCCTCCTTCGGATTCATATGAGATTCCTTCATGATGAACCTGGGCTTGTAGGCACCGATACCCATGATCGCATAATCGATCTTAGGAAAAACTCTTCCTATTTGCCGGAAGTGATCTCCTATCCCTGAATCGCCGCCGAAGTAGATCACGTAATCCGGGGTCTCAATTATAAAACTTCCCCAAAGCCTCAAGTTGAGGTCCGTAGTCGCACGCCTACACCAATGTCTTGCCGGCAAAAAGGTGATCCGTAAATCATCTTCGAACAGGTTATAACGTTGGTACCAGGCAGCCTCCTGGATCTCCGGATCTTTCACCCACTTCCCTATGACGCTGGACATCTTAAGGCCTGTTAATACTCCGGGCTGATTGTTTTTGAAAAGTTGTTTGAAACTCTTTTCATCACAATGATCCCGGTGGTCATGGCTGAGTAGCAAATAATCCAGCCCCAGGATCTTGTCTATTGGAATGGGAAGATCTGAATACCGTTTTAGCATTGGGAGTTTTCCAAAGATGGGATCGGTGATCATCCTTTTTCCCTTTACCTGTATTATAAAGGTGGAATGACCGAGCCAAATTATGGCATCTTCAGCCAGGCTGGGTAATTGTTCGACCGGATATATAGGTAGCCTCCAGTTTTTAAGATCTCTTTTCTTCTTTCCTCTTTGAGGATTAGGAGTAATCCCCCAGCGAAGCATCTTACCCCAGGAGGTGGTATAGGACTTTTCACCCACATACTGAAAGACTCCCTTTTGGATGGGGTTGCCCTGCCAATCCGGGTGGATAGTCTCCAGCCTTTCGTTTTTGAGGTACTCCATTTTGTTTTCTTCCCATTTAGCCCGACAAATACCTTTAAAAGGAGAACAAGCGGTTTGGCGGCCCGAACGGATAAAGTTAACTTCACGCCGCTGATTACAATCAATTTTTAGACTAAAATATTTATCGATGAGATTATTGACATTGCTCGCACTTTGCTGCCTCATGACCATGGGCATGGAGGCACAGATCAAAACACCGGCTCCCAGCCCTATGTGTAAGATGACCCAGACAGTAGGTTTGTCTGATTTTACTGTTGAATATAGCCGCCCTGGTGTGAAGGGCCGGACGATATTTGCCAGCGACGGCCTGGTACCCTATGGAGAAATGTGGCGGACCGGCGCAAACGCCTCCACCAAAGTGAAATTTTCTGATGACGTAACGATCGATGGAAAGGATGTACCTGCTGGAAACTATGCTTTGTACACGATCCCCAATGCTGATTCCTGGGAGGTCATGCTTTACAAGAATACAAGCCACTGGGGTACTCCAGGAAAAGCTTTTAAGGAAGACGAGATCCAGGTTAAACTATCCGCCAAGCCTAAATCTATGGCGAACACGGTTGAGACCTTCACCATTAAGTTTGCCAACATTACGTCTAACAAATGTGATATGGTGATCGCCTGGGAAAATACCCAGGTAAGCTTCCCTATTTCTGTGGATGTGGATACCCGCGTCATGAACAATATTCAGAAAGTAATGGGCGGCGTATCCAGAGGTGATTATTATACTGCCGCAAGGTATTTTTATGATAATGACAAAGATTCTCAACAGGCTTTGACCTGGGTTAAAAAGGCCAACGAAATGGATGCTAAATTCTGGCAATTGAGACTCCAGTCAGAGATCGAAGCTAAAATGGGCAACTACACCACAGCCATCAAAACGGCTGAAAAATCCAAAGCGGCAGCCTTCAATGCTGACAACCAGGATTACATCCGGATAAATGAAAAGAATATTTCTAAATGGAAAGGAATGATCGGCTCAAAAAGCTAGTTCTTCTTTCTGCAAGAAAAAAAGCAGTCACGCTCTGGCGTGACTGCTTTTTTATTACCCGTCATTGAACAGAAAAAAACCGAAACCACCAGGGTCCCTGATGATTATATTATCAACTTTCTCTTCTTTGTTAAAGTGGGTGATCTCCTCGGTGATCGGTATCCCGGCATTCTGAATATCAGCGATGACTTTCTTGTTCCCTTCTTTTCCATTGAAGTAGGTAAATGAGGGATTAAAAAACAAATGAGGACAAGCCATTGGTTTCATAAATGATATGCCAAAGCCTTCGTCATTGTCCATCGCCAGCCAACCTTGTTCTGGTCCACCCATCGTTTTTTCAAAACCCAGCATAGTATATAACTGGTAGGATTTTTCCATATCTGAGGTTTCCATGCTAAGCCCGGCAAGATTTCCGGTAATGCCAAAGGACTTTTCCTCTGGGTTATGCTTAACAGGGGAAGGACCTTCGTTGAGGTAAATCCAGGTGCCGGAGGGATCCATAAAACAGAGACCACCAGGTGTGGCCCAAAATGTATAATCCTTGGCAAGCTTTTCTTTTTCAGCAGTCCAGGAATCTTTGTAAAAAACGATCCCAGCCCGAGCGAAGCGATCAGGGTTGATCATGACAACTGCCTTTCCATCGCTTACGATGCAAGGGGATTCATTTATCTGCTTCCACTTTAGCGTACTATAAAACTCCTTGCTCTTCTCAAGATCCGGAGTGGGTGTTTGTATGAGTGCTTTCATCAGCTAGAATATTCAAAGTTTTCTTCTTCGGCTGCTTGTTCTGGCCTGGGTTTTATCTCGACAAAATAATAAACAACCATGGCGATCCAACCCACGAACAAGAGCAGGAGAATCCAAATGACCTTTTCGGTGGAATTTTCTTTGAAGCTTGTATTCCTGGAAACATCCACCAGATAATACACCAGCAGACCCAGAAACAAAACAAGCATGAGTGCAGCGAAGACCAGAAAACCGACCAGCCTTCCGGTTGGAAAACTTTCACCCATTTCTTCAAACTCTATAAAGCCACCGATCATGGAAACCATAAAGAGGATCATGGGAATAAGGAGTACGATCGGAAGGAAGGTTAAAATTCCAATTACCCGTTTTTCTTTTTCTGTCATGCCTTTGAAGGTAATTATTCCGAAATGGAATATCAAATCTCTGAAGGCACCTGATCCTGGTAATCGAATTGAATATCCTCATGTAGCTTGGAAAGAGCCTGCCTGATCTTCAGCACCTGCCTGTTATAAAGATTGGTAAGCACTGTACTTCTCCTAAGGGAGAAACGAAGATCGCGAAGTTGCTCACAAAAAAATATTCGCATTTCAACCTCTGTTTCTTTGTTGCCGGAATATTTTAGAAAACGGTCCGTGTATCTAAGGATCTTTCGAATCGATTTTTTCGCATAGTAGATATTACGTTGATTCATCTCAGAAAACTGGATAGTGATTTCCTCTTTCAAGCCTTTAATGTATTCCTGTTCATCCCCTGCTTCAAAAAGCATATAGGTTAGCAGCTCTTTATTTTCTTTTTTATACTTGGCGAGGCGTAGGCAGATTTCAGTCAATCGTTTGGAATCCAATAACTGGAGCTCTCCTTTTATTTGGTGGACGGTAGCAGGTTTCATAAGGCTTGCAATATAGGGGAATGTGTAACTTAGCCTTAAACCCAGGATCATGATTCGCAGCATTTTTTTGTTTTCATTTATGTTAGTCTCTTCTATTATGATTTCACAGGATCATTCCGCACCCATACCCTATCATGAGATTTTGGAGGCACCTGAAGACTATGGGCCAGGAAATGTACTTGCCAGAATGGTGGATGGCCTGGGCTATCGTTATTACTGGGCATCTGAAGGATTAAGGCAAGAAGACCTTGATTACCGGCCGACACCAGAAGCTGCCAGTGCCTATGAAACGGTGCAGCATATTTATGGTCTTGCTTCAACGGTCCTAAACGTGGCGTTAAATAAGCCCAATGTGCGGCCGCTTGATTTTTCTGAAATGGATTTTGATGATCTTAGGAGAGGAGCTCTGGAAAACTTGCAAAAGGCCAGCGAAACCTTCCGTGGAAAAAATGCGGAGGAGATGAGCAAGCTGGAAGTTATTTTTCAGCGTGGTGAGAGAACAAGCAACTTTCCTTTGTGGAATGTTATGAATGGTATGCTGGCTGATGCAATCTATCATACCGGACAACTGGTAAGCTTTCGGAGGACAACGGGCAACCCGATGGACGCAAGTGTAAATGTGTTTATAGGAAAAAACAGAAACTAATTGACCTGATCCGGATCTCCCATCTTGCC
>JABDJM010000028.1 GCA_013002475.1 Saprospiraceae bacterium
GGTGGTTATAGCTCGAAGTCGCCCCTTAAGAACGATGAACATATCTGAGGAAGCATCTCCCTGGTGAAAGAGGTATTCTCCAATGTTTAAATGAATCTGGGGGCAGGCTCCCAATATCTCAAGAGGAATTGAAACATCACTTTTTCCAAAGAGCGTGGAAAAGGAGTTCTCTATTGCTTTGGAAAGGTTGGAGCCTGTCATTGGTTATCATTATGGCTGGAGGTTAAGATAAAAAACAATGGACAGAAGCCTGGTCTTACAAAAAATAGAATCATAACCTCAGAGCAAAAAAAAGAAATTGAAAGGGCAGATTTTTTTGATCGTACTGGTCCTTAGTTAAAAAGTAGTACATTTAAAAAGACACCAAAACACACAGTCATGGATTTCTCAACCTATATTCCAATTCTCTTTGTTATTCTCATTTTTAGTGGTTTTAGAATAATTTTCGAGTACAAGAGAGCCCTAAAGTTTCGCTTTGGGAAATATGTGAAAACCCTTCAGCCCGGATTGCGATGGATCATCCCCTTTGTAGAAAGTATACAGATTGTAGATATCAGGGTTATAACAATCAATATCGATTCTCAGGAAGTGATGACTGAGGATAACGTTCCTTGTAGTATCGATGGAGTGGTTTTCTTTCGGATCCAGGATCCGGAGAAAGCAGTATTGAAGGTGGAGGAATACAAGTTTGCGATCATGCAATTGGCACAGGCTGCCTTACGTGATGTTTGTGGAAAGGTCGAGTTGGATACCATTTTATCGAAGAGGGAAGAGATGGGAAAAAATATCAAGGAAATAGTGGAAAGAGAGACTCAGGAGTGGGGCATTGTAATCATGGATGTAAAGATCAAGGATATTCAATTACCTGAAAATATGCGTCGAATGATGGCGAACCAGGCCGAAGCTGAAAGATCTCGACGTGCCCGGATCATTCTTGCAGAAGCGGAGGAACAAGCTGCTCAAAATCTGTTGGATGCTGGTAAAATGATCGACCAGTCTCCATCAGCCATTAAATTAAGATTGTACCAGACTTTGGCCAACATAGCGGCCGAGAAGAATTCCACGATCATCTTTCCATTTCCGGAGGAGGCTTTGCCGAGGGCAGAAAAGAAAGAATGAGGAATTTATTAATCTTCCTACCTCCGGTAAATCTGAAATCATTTTTCCCATCATTTCGAGGCATTGATCCTATTATCCTGAGTCGCTTTTCTCTATCTTCTTTTTTTGCATTGACCAAAAAAAGAAGCAAAAAAAGTCTAGAAATGCTCAAACTCGCTCCCGCTCAATCCTGCCTTTGCCGGCAGGCAGGCTGCGAGCATTTCAGACTCCGTAGGTGTGGGACCTTAAGTGCTGTCCGCACATTGGGTTTTTATGAATAATTGTTACCCTTGGATTTGTAGGCCGGGTCTGACGTAGTAATGGATTTAAAATATACTCAGGTAGGTCAACCACTAACATCCAACAATCTTTCCCTACCTTAATGGGGAACCAACAGAACCAAAGCTTATGTCTACGTCATCCATTGACCAGAAATTTCCCGATTCTTTACTAGATGAAATGCGGACCCAGCAGGATCCTTTTGCGGATAAAGCCGCTGCTGCTCTTTTTGAATCCATGGATTCGGGAGGGGGACGGGAAAGCGCCCACAAATTTATTCGGTCTTTTGTAAGAAAAGATTTTGCGGAACGTCTGGAAGATGATGAGTCTTATCAAAGCTATCCTCAGGAGTTAAAAGACTATTTTCGAAATTATGATGAATTCAATTTTACGGAAGAAGAATTTCATCTGATCGATGAAGGATCAAGACTATATGATGCCCATGGACCCGCCTGTACCTTGGCATTGGCCGTACGATCTTTGCTAAAGCAATATGCGCATCATCAGGCTGTCCAAGTCCTTCGAGTTACCACCTTATTACAGGATCATGTGAATCGGCGGATCATGGAAACCATGCAATTTGTCATGGATGTGATGGAGCCAGGTTGGTGTGAGGATCATAGTTCCGGAAGAAGGTTAAATCAAAAGCATATTGGAATCCAGGCAATAAAGAAATTGCGACTCGTTCATGCTATGGTCCGATATCGTATTGCCAATGGAATGTATGATACAGCTGAGCAAGGACCATGGGATGATTCCTGGGGAAAACCGATAAATCAGGAAGATATGATTTTCGCTGTACACACTTTTAGCACAGAGGTATTGCAGGGTCTTGAAGAGACAGGTGAAAAACTGACTAAAGAGGAAAAGGAAAACTATTATCAGTGCTGGGCGCTCATTGGAAGAGCCCTTGGAGTTGATCAAAGATTGCAGCCGTCAAATTATGAGGAGGGAGTGGCACTTCAGGATAAAATCTATGCCCGCCATTTTGTTAAAACGGATGACCCGACAGGACCAAACCTTGCCAAGGCTTTGACCGATTGGTTGGAGGCCTTGCTTAAACC
>JABDJM010000036.1 GCA_013002475.1 Saprospiraceae bacterium
ATCCAGGAGGAACCTATTTCTTAAGAGCCATTGATAGAAACGGGGAGATGAGATCGATCCGAATATTGAAGCAAGATTAATAGACCTTGCATGCCAGAACATAAGCAGGTAGATCAGTCTATCTGAAAACATTGGATGGTACCTTTTTGGTACCATCCATTTTTTATTGTCACATAGGATTATTCTACCAACCTTCCCTTACCTCATTTATGGTAATTAGCCCTGTTTCCTGACAATTGATTAAAATTTGCATACTTAAAGCAGTAATATTGCAGTACTCGTGCAATGAGAGCCCCTACCGCGAAAGCGGCCCTTCCTCTCTTACCTACTCCGATTTAAAGCCACAATTCAGGCAAAAAACACACATTATAAAAGGGGAGTGCTAAATCAGTGAATCATTCGGTTTTCGCTGCCCTTTAGCCTCTCCTTTTTTTTATTTTCAAATTGTAATCCTCCAATGAAGAAATTACACGGCTTATCCTTGTGCCTATTTCTGGCAACATTTTTACTACAAACCCAAACTGTTTTTTCTCAAGGATTTTCCACTGCCCCAGGCACCCTGGATGTGACCGAAGGGGTTACCGGGTTTAATTGTCCGATCACGGTTCAAGGAGTTTGCTATTTCAGCACCGAAACTGTAAACCCAATTAGCGTAGACATTTTTATCGGGGGAGTGCTATATAACAATTATCCTGGTCCTGCACCCATTGATTGTCAAGGACCTTCCTTTGTTACTTGCGAACTCATTAATTCCAATGTTGGTTTTTGTGAGACAACCTACACTTATCGATGGACCAATGTAACCTGCGGCGGGACTTTTGATCAAACATTTACTTTTTCAGATGCTCAACCACCAATCATCACTTCTTGCCCCGTAGGCTTTCCCGTTCCTTGTGTTGAAAATATTGTAGCAACTCCGAATCTTGTTTTTGCTACTGATAATTGCGCCACTCCGAATGTACAGGCAGTGGCAAGTGCTCCCATGTTAGTTTCGGGTCAGGCAAATTGTCCGGGAGCTGTTTACGAAATAACTTACACAGCTACAGATATCTGTAATTTATCAGCTACTTGTATCCAAACTTTTACGCTGACCGGCCAAAACCCAACTTTCATTCCCGGACCGGGGAGTTTGAACCAGAATTTCCCTGTGATGGGTGCTGCCTGCGTAGCGGATGCAGACCTGGCAGTCTACTATTCAAACTCACCTATTAATCCTCTTTCCGTGGATGTCTTTGTGGATGGAGTTCTGATGGGGAATTTTCCGGGACCCAATGCCAATGGGGGTTGTGGAAATAATATTGATCTGATCGATGCTGTATTTGGGAATGTAACGGTTGGAACTTGTACAAAAACAATCCCAGTGATCTGGACAGCAACAGATGCATGCGGAAGTTCCGTTTCATTCACGCAGATTTTCACTTTTTCAGATGGACAGGCCCCGGAGATTACCTGTCCACCTGATATGACGGTTAATTGTTTTGAGGATATTATGGCAGACCTGAGTGCCGTTTTGGCGAGTGATAACTGTGCACTTGCTTCTGTAACTGGTTCTGATCCAATATTGCAACAAGGGGAGTTGAATTGTGCAGGTTCCACTTATGCAATCACCTATACTGCTACTGATGCCTGTGGAATGATTAGTACATGTGATCAGACCTTTACACTTTTGGGTGAGAACCCTACCTTCCAAGAAACTCCTGGTGCCTTAGATACCTCAATTGACATAATGGGGGCCATGTGTCCGAGTGAAGCTGGCGCAGTTTGTAATTGGTCGACTGAATTAATAAACCCGATTTCAATAGACATCATTTTTAATGGTCTGGTATATACCAATGTGGCAGGACCCACACCTTTGGCAGGGTGTTCCGATATCGACAGGGTGGATTGTACGCAGCCGGTCTTTAATTTCGATTTTTGCACTCCCAGTTTCACCGTAGAATGGAGAGTTTTGGACTTTTGCGGAAATGAAGATTTTTATACCCAAATAATTTCCCTCTTTGACATACAACCGCCCTCAGT
>JABDJM010000052.1 GCA_013002475.1 Saprospiraceae bacterium
GCTCATTTCTCGCAGGAAGGGAAGAAGATGTTTTCCCTTCAGATTGCCATACCTCCCAGTCTCGCGGATATCCCGAGTAAGTCCTTCGGTAGCCAGTCGAATCATCATGTCATTCTCTTCCGGGCCATCTTTCTCCATCTCGGGGGCGCGGTATTCCCAAGGGTCTTTTCTTCGCCAGACCCGATCGAACTTCTTTTGCTGATCCGCCATATGGTCCCACATAGACTCCTCCGCATACTGCTGAATGGTAGGATCCAGGGTGGTGTATATTCTCAGGCCGTCCTTGAAGATGTTATACTTACTTCCATCAGACTTCCTGTACTCTTCCTGATCGAATATCCGGCTGAGTTCTTTTCTAAGTTCCATCCGGAAGTAGGGAGCAAGACCATCATTATGGGTTTCCCGCCGAAAATTGGTCATGTCTAATGGAAGCAATCTAAGAGAATCATACTCAGGCCTGCTTAACAGATCGTTTTTGTGCATTTGTTTGAGCACGACCTCCCGTCTTTTTTGTGTCCGCTCCGGGCGACGGATTGGATTATAAAGTGAAGGGTTCTTTAGCATCCCTACCAGGGTGGCAGCTTCCTGAACGCTAAGGGCATCCTGAGTTTTCCCAAAATAAATTTCAGAGGCGGCCCGTATCCCATAGGCACCGTTGATAAAATTGAATTTATTGAGGTACATCGCAATGATCTCCTCCTTAGTATAACTTCTCTCCAGTTTCACAGCAATGATCCACTCCTTAAATTTTTGCAGAAGCCTTTCAAGCCCCGAACCAGGTTTTTTAGTAAAAAGTAGTTTGGCCAGTTGCTGGGTGATCGTAGAAGCTCCACCAGCATTTGTTTGTCGAAGAAGACCCGTTTTTACCACAGCCCTGACTAATCCTCTAAAGTCTATTCCCGAATGCCGGTGGTAACGCTCATCTTCCGTTGCAATAAGGGCATCAATAAGGTGTGGGCTGAGTTCCTCGTAATCTACAGGGATCCGGTTTTCTACATAATATCGACCAAGGAGGGAGGCGTCGACGGCAAGGACCTCGGACGCTAAATTACTTTTTGGATTTTCCAGGTCTTCAAAACTGGGGAGGTCCTGATTCGCAAGGATCAGAATCAGCATTAAAACTGCCAGTATTCCTCCGAGGAGAAGTACCCATACCCAATTAAATGCCTTTTGGATCTTCAGAAAACTAAGTGGTGATTGGTCCGCCATTTTTTTGTGCTGTTCATTAGCACGCTCCAAAATTATGAAAAACCTGCCTACATCAGGAAGCTAAAAAGGAATTGACCCTAAGAATGGCCTTTCTGATCTCGTCCTGGGAGGCAGTTTGGTTGATTAACGAAATCCCAGGCTTACTTAGCATAGTAAAGTTGATCTGACCTCCCTCATTTTTTTTGTCATTTTCCATGATCTTGATAAGGTCATCCAAATTGAGGTCTAACGGCTTTGGTGAAAAGGTCCGTTTTAGATAGGCCATTATGATTTCAAGGTCTTTCTTTTCGAGGCCAGTCTTCTGAGAGAGAACGGACTCGACCATCATTCCCCAGGCGACGGCTTCGCCGTGCAGGAGAGGTTCTGATGAATTTAGCAACTGAGTTTCTATGGCATGGCCTACCGTGTGGCCAAAGTTTAGCTTTTTTCGATCTGCCTGTTCATACAAATCCTTCTCAACGATATCCCTTTTTATCGAAACAGACTCAATGATCGTTTTTTCCCAGTGAATATCTTCCAGGTCCCCTTTTTCGAAAAAGTCCTTACACTGATCAGGGGAAGCAATAAGTGCGTGTTTGATGACTTCTGCAAAACCAGATATCAATTCTCTTTTTGTTAGAGTCGATAAAAAATCAGGGTCAATAATAACCGTCTCTGGATCCCTGAAAACTCCAACAATATTTTTTACACCCAGAAAATCAACTCCTAATTTGCCACCAACGGAAGCATCGACTTGAGACAGTAATGTTGTTGGAACTTGTAAAAATGAAATCCCTCTTTTATAGGTAGCAGCACAAAAACCTCCCATGTCACCGATCACTCCCCCACCTAAATTTATGAGCAGCCCCTTTCGGTCAAATTTTTCCTCAAGCAAAAACGCCCAGATCTTTTTGCAGGTCTCCAGGGTCTTTTCCAATTCTCCATCGGGAATTTCGAGGACGGCAGTTCCCTTAGGGAGGGCTTCCTCAATTTTTGAGAGACAATGTTCTCTGGTATTTGGATCAACCAAAACGGCTACTTTGGAAAAGGAGGAGGCTTCCATAAACTCCTTAAGACTGGATGAAGCCTTTCCAAAATGTATTTGATAATTCTGTAGCCCTAATTGCATCTGACAAAAATAAAGGATGATCTATTCAATTGCTTACCCGCAGTAGACAGTTGACCAGGCCTGAGCTCTTTCCGCAAACATGGCCTTCGTTTTGGCCCAGGTCCCTTTGAATAAACTGGAGGATCGATAATTATTCAGTTGGTCTTCTGATTCCCATTCTGAGATGGTAAAAAAGGTTTCACCCTGAACTCCACGCATCAATTTCACAGAATGGCACCCTGGAAACGCTTCGATCTTTGGCTTGACAGCTGAAAACAATGATCTGAAGTCCTGTTCATTTTCTTTGGGAAAAACCATTTTGACGATTCTGGTTATCATGGACGAAACTTTATTTGAAGGGTTGAACCTTTGCTTATTCCATGTAAGGTGGAGCCGTCCCCCATACAAACACCAAAGGTCAGGAACCCGGCAGCGTTGAAGAGTGCAAAGGTGTCTCCCACCGGAACGCCGGCAAGAGAATTTAGAACTGCGTTTACCGTTAAATGTGGTTTTAGGAGGATCTCAAATGCCCTTTGTTGACAGACCTCCTGAAAAAGGTCTCTATGAATATTGCTGACCAGATTTCCATAATTATCAATGTGGACGATGGCCCCGCGAATATCATTTTCTCCACCAATGGCTGTCAGAGCGATCGCATTATTCATGGAAGAAACAGCTTCCGAATATTCTCCGGGTGGAGGGCTTGAAAAGAATTTGGCCACCATCCACCCTATTGACTCGTGAAACGAGGACCATTGATGATTCTTTTTAAGATACCTAAAGACCTCTCCAATTCCGTCAGATGAGATCAAGGATACCAATCCATTGTCGGGTGCCAGGATCCAATGATCGCCAAGCCTGGCCAAAATGAAATCCTCTTCTTCCGGGTTCTGGTTATTGACACCAACAAAATGCAGGGTATCCTTTGGATAAAAGGAATATGCATTCTTCACCACATAAGCGGCATGGACAATATCGAAAGGAGGAATTTGATGACTGATATCCGCGATATTCAGAGAGGGATTACTAGCCAATAGTGCACCCTTTAGAGCGCCTACATAGTAGTCTTTGTCTCCATAATCTGTGGTGAGGGTCAAAATTGCCATCTCTGAATTATTGGCCCCAGGCGGGGATTTAAAGGTAAATTAATATCCTGGAAATTATCAGCCTGCTGAAGGGTCCCTGAGTTAAATCCACCGGAAAACTACTCCTTGCATCATTCAGGGAAAATATGCAACTTCTGTATATTGCATTGGAAAAACCGAGCATAGGACCCAAAGACTGGGTTTTTTGTTAGCCTTTCACACAAAAGAAAAAACATCCGGTATTGAGCGAAATCATTCTTACTGTTCAAGACGTTAATCCAGTCGACCTATACGGGGAGAAAAACGTCAAACTAAATCTTCTTCAAAAAGCTTTTCCAGATCTTACCATTACCTCCCGAGGAAATTCTCTGAAAATTATTGGCGAAAAAAAACAGGCTCAACAAGCAAAGGGCAAGTTTGAAACTATGGTGCGCCTGCTGAAGGAGCATCAGGAATTATCTGTGCAGACCGTCGAGGATCTTCTTGGTGGTGAAAATCCCTATGAACATAAACTCAGTCAATTCAGCGCTGGTAATGCGACCATCTTACACGGGCGTAATGGTAAACCCATAAAAGCTAAAACCCGCAACCAGAAAAAATTGGTGGATGCCAGTGAATCCCAGGATATAGTATTTGCACTTGGGCCTGCCGGAACTGGGAAAACTTATACCGCAGTGGCTTTGGCAGTGAGGGCATTAAAAAATAAACTTGTCAAGAAGATAATTCTCACCCGACCTGCTGTGGAAGCAGGAGAAAGCTTAGGGTTTTTGCCCGGAGATCTAAAAGACAAAGTGGATCCATACCTGCGACCATTATATGATGCTTTGGACGACATGTTGCCCATAGAAAAGCTCAATTACTTTATGACCAACAGGGTGATCGAAGTGGCTCCTCTGGCATTCATGCGTGGACGGACTCTAGATAATGCATTCATCATTTTGGACGAAGGGCAAAACGCCACCTCTTTGCAAATAAAAATGTTTTTAACCCGACTAGGTCCATCAGCCAAGTGCATTGTCACCGGGGATCTCTCCCAGGTAGATCTTCCTTTCAAACAAAAATCCGGTTTAAGAAGAGCTATTGACCTTCTTAAGGACCTGGAGGGAATCGGGATCGTGAGACTAACTGCAGATGATGTGGTCAGGCATAGACTAGTCAAACAGATCATCAGGGCCTACCAGAAACAGGATGATGATGATCAATTCCGAAAAGAGAACAAAAACAAAAATTCAGAAAGTACCCCGAATACAGGAGGAGGACGACCAGCCGTTTAGCATGACTTCTAAAATTACTTACCTGGGAGATCTCAGGACCCAGGCCATCCACATAAAATCAGGTGAGCAAATCATCACGGATGCTCCTACCGATAATAATGGCAAGGGCGAGGCATTTTCGCCTACTGACCTGGTCGCCACCGCCTTGGGTTCCTGCATGATCACCGTCATGGGAATTTGGGCAAGGAATCATCAGGTAAATATTGACCAGGCTGAATTAGAGATCACAAAAATCATGGCTCCAGGCCCGAGAAGGATTTCTCAAATTGATGTGTTGATCCGGATGCCTAACCACCCCTACTCTTCCGAAGAAAAAAAGAAGCTGGAACATTTGGCTAAAACATGCCCAGTGGCTCTAAGCCTGCATGCTGACATAATTCAACAAATTGAGTTTCTTTGGACGCATGAAGCTTAGGCTAAGTTTTAACTCTGACAGAATAGTAGGAAGAATCCAACTCCCTGGTTCAAAAAGCATCGCTAACCGAGCTTTGATTTTGAATGCCCTAAGCAAAGATTCCCAACCTTTTTCCAACCTCTCAGATTCCAAGGACACCCAAACTTTGGAGCAACTCTTAGATCAGTCCGGCAGCAACTATGATGCAGGACCGGCGGGAACTACCTTCCGGTTTTTGACAGCCTACCTGGCTTTGCAACCCGGAACTCAAACCCTGACCGGCTCGGCCCGAATGCTGGAACGACCCATCGGTCCACTTGTAGAGGCTCTAAATTCATTGGGTGCAGACATCAGCTACTCGGGAAAGCCCGGTTTTCCACCTTTGGAGATAGGACCATGGCAAGGAAACGGAACAGATTCCATTAGCATCCCCGCAAATATTAGCAGTCAGTTCATTTCTGCCTTACTTATGGTCGGGCCTCGCCTTCCTCAGGGATTAAAGCTTCAGCTTCAGGGGAAGGTTGTATCAAAACCCTATTTGGAAATGACTCTTGCTCTGATGAAAACCTTTGGGGCCGATTCTGTGTGGGAAAAGGATACGATTAAGATCCCAGTTGGTGAGTATGTAACACCATCCGGATTCAATGTGGAATCAGATTGGAGTGCGGCAAGCTATTATTATTCTATGGCGGCGGTAGCTCCGGTGGCTGAAATCGAGCTTTTGGGTCTTAGCTTGCAAAGCGTCCAGGGAGATTCAATTCTTCCTAAGCTTATGAAAAAATTTGGCGTAGAAACTTATCCTACCAAGGGCGGGGTTAAGATTGTCAAAGAGAGTCCGCCTAAATCATTTTTTGAGCAAGACTTTCTCACCTGCCCTGACCTTGCTCAAACACTGGCTGTCTGTTGTGGCCTCTGTGGAGTTCATGGTTTGTTTACAGGATTAGAAACTTTAAAGATCAAGGAAACCGACAGGATAGAGGCTTTAAAGAATGAACTAAAAAAGATCTCCGTAAAATTTATTCCCATCCCCCGGAAGTTCTCCCGCGATACCAGCAAAGAATGGTTCTTGCTAGAGGATAAAGCAGAATTAGATTCGCCAACTTTTGAAACCTATCACGATCATCGAATGGCAATGTCTTTTGCTCCATGTGCCATTGTAGGACCAATTTTCATTAAGGATCCTTCAGTAATTGAAAAATCTTATCCTGGATTCTGGAAAGATCTGGGCTCGCTAGGCTTCAGCGTAGAGATGCTCCAATCCTAAAGCCCGCATCATTGCCTCTGCCTTTAAAAGGCATTCCTGATACTCATTTTCCGGAATTGAATCTGCAACAATGGCTCCGCCAACCTGAAAAGAAAGAGATCGGCCTGCCTGGTCCAGCAGGATGGATCGAATTACCACATTGAAATCAAAATCCCCTTCAGGTGTAAAATAGCCGATCGAACCGGAGTAAATCCCACGGGAATTTCGTTCAAACTGATCAATCAATTGCATGGCCTTAATTTTCGGTGCCCCGGTCATAGAACCCATCGGAAAGGCATTTCTGATTGCTTCGATGCCAGTAACTCCATCTGCAAGATTTCCTGAAATAGTACTGATCATCTGGTGAACTGTTTTGAAAGAGTAGATCCCAAATAGTTCCTCAACTTTTATTGACCCGGGTGTACAGGATCTGGCCAGGTCATTCCTTACAAGATCCACGATCATCACATTTTCCGATCTGTCTTTTGGCGATTGCTGCAGAGTATTTCTTTCAATCTCATCATTGATAATATTGTCTCTCCTCGGCCGGGTCCCTTTTATGGGTTGAGAGACTATCCTATTACCAGTTTTACTGAGAAACCTTTCCGGGCTTCCTGACAAAATATACTTGTCTCCCATCCTGAAATAAGCGGAGAAGGGCGCCTCAGAATGCCCGGTTAGACTATTGAACAGTGACCTTGGATGAACGCCTACTTCTTTTGCCAGATAGCTCATGCAAAAGTTCATCTCGTAGATATCCCCAAATTGGATATGATCCTGAATTATTTTTATGGTTTCAAGGTATTCCTTCTTGTCAAAGTTGGGATCGAGATTATCCAGCGGTCTGATTTCCTCAAATTCCGGATTTACCTTCTGGATCTGTTCAAAGACATGTTCCGGCTTTACATAATTTGATGAAATCCGAATGCTGTTGGCAAAAAATTCGATCAGTATTTTGGGTCTGAAAAAATGGATTAGGGGAAAGGCCTGCAATGGTGGATTCTGGCTCTTCAGATCTTCAACTTCATTCTTAAGGTCATAAGAAAGGAACCCGAAAGCCCAGGATTTTTCTTGCATCAACCAGTCTTCAAGTTTTTCAAAACCATTTCTCCTTTCGCTGGGAAAATAATCGAAACGATCCTCTGCATCGATAGCTAGAATTCCTTCCAGATAATGGGGGGAGAGATCGGAATAGGCATTATGATCCAATAAACATTGAGAAGGGAATATCTCGGCCCATTGCAATGCTTTTTTCTTGAAAAGGGAGGGGTTTGTTGAAGGAAATATCTTGGTGTTGCGCATAGGGTCTTAGCCTTCCATCTTTAAGATCGTGACCTCTACCCTTTGATTCCTTTTCCTTCCTGTAGCAGTATTATTCGTAGCAATGGGTTCACTTTTTCCATAGCCCTTATACTTAAGACGATATTCAGGGATTCCCTTATCCACCAAATATTCAACAACAGATTTTGCCCTGGCTTCTGACAGCATCTGACAAAACTCCACCTGACAGCGGTTATTTGTATGACCACCAACCTCGATCGAGATGTCCTCATTAAGCATCATAAACCGAAATAGCTCGTCTAGGATCGGAAAATTATCCACCTCTATCCTCGATGAATCCGCCATGAAAAACATTTTGTTCAGCGGGATCTTTTTTCCTTCTGATAATTCACTCCTGTCCTTTAAGCCAGTCAATACCCGAGGGGTAAAATCTGGTTTGGCAGTCACAGGCTGTGATGGAGGAATATAATTTACAGTTCTTGACTCCTGGTTTTGGCCATCCTTATTTCTTGCTGACAATTTCAACCGGTTGGGACCAGGCTCAAGTTCCAGGTTGGCTGTTACTGAGCCCATGGCCACATTAAATCCGATTTCGGTTTCTGTTCCATTGACGAAAAAGGTCAATTGACTTTTCCGGGAAATGTTTGCCACATCAGCAGTAAATCGAAATCCCTGCTCCCTCGTTTCAAGACCATTATTTACCGGATTGGTGATGTTCACTATTGGAGGATTTTTCTCCTCCTCAACTATTTCTTTTTCTTCGCATGGGATTGGGAATATATTCCCGAGATCGTCTATAAGGATATTACCGTTATATGGAAAAAGGGAAGGCGTTTTATAAAACACTTCCAGGAAGAAATAGGTATGCTTCATCGAGGGCTCAAACCTAAAGGAGTATTCCCTCCATTCCGAATGGTTGATGAGTGGGCTTTCGTCCAGCAACTCCTTTCTTGAACAAACCTGATTGCCACCCCAGATTCTCATCTTTACTGGATTAGCGAAGTTTTCTTCTTTCCCAGTGGCAGC
>JABDJM010000074.1 GCA_013002475.1 Saprospiraceae bacterium
AGGATCAATGGTTTGGATCCAAAGGATGTTAGAGAGCGTGTTCCTTTTGATTATTTGACCCCTTTGTTTCCTGATGAGAAATTCTCTCTGGCTTCCTCGCCAACTGGAAAGGATTATGGGCCGAGGATGATCGACCTTTTTTCACCCATTGGTATGGGGCAAAGGGGACTCATTGTGGCTCAACCTAAAACTGGTAAGACATTCCTTTTGAAGGATGTTGCGAATGCCATAGCCAAAAACCATCCGGACTGTTACTTGCTGGTACTTCTTGTGGATGAAAGACCTGAGGAGGTAACAGATATGCGACGAAATGTGAATGCTGAAGTGGTTGCTTCAACATTTGATGAGCCTGCTGAAAATCACGTACGGGTCGCGGGCATGGTGCTTGAAAAAGCTAAAAGACTGGTTGAGAGCGGACACAATGTGGTTATACTCCTTGATTCGATCACCAGATTGGCAAGAGCCTACAATACGGTGGCACCTGCATCCGGGAAGGTTCTTTCAGGTGGTGTCGAGGCAAATGCTCTTCACAAACCCAAAAAATTCTTTGGGGCAGCAAGGAATGTTGAAGGAGGCGGTTCGCTGACAATTTTGGCTACCGCGCTGATCGATACAGGATCCAAAATGGACCAGGTGATCTTTGAGGAATTCAAGGGTACAGGTAATATGGAGCTTCAACTGGATCGTGGATTAGCCAATAAAAGGATGTATCCTTCTATTGATCTTACTAAATCCTCTACCAGGAGGGAAGATCTGCTGTTGGATAAGGATACTTTGCAAAGAATGTTCATTCTAAGGAAGCATTTGGCTGATATGAAGCCCGATGAGGCCATGGAATTCCTGCTCAAACACCTTAGAGGAACCACCAGCAACGAGGAGTTTCTTGTTTCCATGAATGGATAATAAGGTTATCGGGGAATTATCCTCCGCCTATATTGTCATTTCCACACATTTGCCTTACCTTTGTCGAGCTTTTGAAAAAAGGCCAATAAAAGCATTAATGCAATGAAAAGAACCTACCAGCCATCCAGAAGGAAAAGAGTCAATAAGCATGGCTTCCGCGCACGAATGAGTTCGAAGAACGGAAGAAAGGTTTTGGCCAGAAGAAGAGCCAAAGGCCGCCACAAGCTGACTGTCTCTGACCAGGTGCACTCTAAGTAAGCATTTCGGTGATCCTTGGCGGGGAGTCTAAACCCCCGATCATGCCAGACTATTCCTTTCCAAAAAAAGAAAGGCTTAAAAGCAGAAAGATTATCCATCGACTTTTCGAGGAAGGGGATTCCCTTGGTTCATTTCCGGTAAGAGTATTCTTTCTACCTAATGAAGCTCTCGGTTTAAAGGCTGGCTTCGCCGTTCCCAAGAAAAAATTTCGAAGTGCTGTCTCCAGGAATAAGGTAAAAAGGCTCATGAGGGAGACCTACAGGCTCCAGAAAAGTATCCTTGGCGAAAAAGATTTACAGCTATCCATGATGTTCCTGTATTTGGGAAATGATTTTCCGGAATATGAGCGGCTCTATCGACAGATGGGAAAATTGCTAAAAAAGATTTCCAAGCACCAATTCTCTCCCCGGTAACCAACCTCTCTGCACGAAAACGGTACCTTTAAGCAAAGCAAAACATGAAGCTCCAACATTTTGCTACGCTACTGGTCTTGATCTGCTCGTTCTCAGCAGATGCTCAATCGTTTTTACAATTGGAAAAACGGGGGACCCTAAAAACCGACAGGTATTATGAGGGCGAAGATTTGATCTTTCGTCTCCATGGAGATGAGACCTGGTATCAGGAACAGATACTTGAGATTATGATCGAAGATGAGCTGGTCCTGTTTGAAAATCGTGTTGTTCCCATTTCAAAGATTCGGCAAATTCGCAACTTTCAAAAAGGAGATTTTTGGAGAGGTTTGGGAAACAAGCTAATGGCCTTTGGAGGGGCATTCCTGGGTTTCTCTTTATTGGGGACTTTGGTTGATTGGGAGTTAAAGGCGGATACCTTTTACATCTCAGGAGGAGCGGCGGCGGCAGGTGGTTTGCTTAGATTGATATTTAACCATCGTACCTATAAGCTGGGAAAGAAGAGATGGCTTAGACCCATGAACCTTGAGTTCAGTAAGTCGAAAGCCTAGGCCTCGGGTGTGCAAAAAAGTTCAAGGGCGAGGCGGTAGCCGGTCAGTCCTGCACCCACGATCACAGCCTTACAATGTGGGGAAAAATAAGAATGGTGCCTAAAGGCTTCCCTGGCATATACATTGGAAATATGTACTTCCACAACAGGGCTCGTGATAGCTTTGATTGCATCACCCATTGCAACAGAAGTATGGGTAAATCC
>JABDJM010000092.1 GCA_013002475.1 Saprospiraceae bacterium
AATATTCCTGTCCCTTTTCAACTAATTGAAATTTCTTTTTTATTTGGTCCGCCTTTAAAGGATGGTTTCTACTAATGACATGCATTTCCCTGGGCGAATCTTTGTTGTCTTTAAGGTATCCCTTGAACTCAAAAACCCTACCCGGGTATTTTTTCAGAAGTTCTATTGAGGTGAAAAAATTTGATTGAGGATGAAGTTTTTCCAAACCAAAGGCTTTCGCAACTTCGTCCTGACAAGACGCTTTTAATACACCAGCGTGAGGTTCATATAAGTATTGAAGTGGTGAACCATTGGAGGCAGAAACCTTCCTTCCGAAAGTCTGTGAAGTCCAGATCTTTTTTTGTTCGGTTTCCCTGATATCCCAAATCTCAAGCGTTGGTTTCTCAAGCTCCTCAGCCCCAAATATTCCTACAACTTCTTTCACCTCATTCCCCTGGCAAAGAATTAGTATGCTTTCCAATCCTGAGAGCTTATCACGGATCTCATGTAAATCCTGCATCGGAGAAAACTTGACCATGCATTTTTTTGACCGACTTTGAATTAGGTCCCAGATCTCAATTATGTTTGGAGAGTACTGTTCCATGGCGATGACCCTGCCCTGGTCTGTCCTCCTTGAGGGATCGAGGTATACCCAGTCAAATGTTCCATCATGGCCTTTTAGAAACTTCTCAGCGGAAAGGTTACCTATTTCAATTTTATCGATCCCTAGCTGTTGGAAATTCCAGGCTGCAAGCCTGGCAAGAGATTCATCTTTTTCCACATAAAAGCCTTTGGAAAAATTCTTAGACATGAAAATGGTGTCGATCCCCATACCTCCGGTTAGGTCAGCGAATGATGTTCCCTCAACAAGGTCCGATTTAAACTTTGCTAAAAATTCTGAACTTGCTTGTTCAAGGGACTTTCGGGGTGGGAATTTGTATTGAGGATAAGCAAGAAGACTTGGGAATTTCTTTTTGCCAATCTGTAGGCCCGTGATCTGCTGCAGTATTTTTATTCTGTCAAAACCACCAAATTGAAACTTTCTCAAGGCAAGAGAGGCGACATCATCCTTCTGATGTTTCTGAATGAAATCCAATACCTCAAATGGGAACTCCTTCATTAGTTCAGAAAAATTTCATGAATGGTTTAGCCTTACCTTAGATCAAAAAAATGAAACAAGCCTTATTATTCCTTTCTCTGGCCCTGTTGTTTCCAGCTTGTAAAACTAGCCAAATGCTAGAAGCTTTAAACCTGCACCGATCCGCAATTCTCCAGGCTGCAGGTGATGGCGTTGATCCAAATGATAAGATGGATATATTAGGAAATACTTTTGCCGCTGTATTAAATGAAAGTTTAAGCTACGGTAGCATCAAGAAATCTGTAAAGCACATAGACCGCTTTTCAAAGCAGAACGAAAACGATCTGGAGAAGATCTTTGGGGATATCAATTCGCATGTGGAAAGTTTGAACCGAAATGAAAGAAGGCGGTTTTTCCTTCGGCTTGCCACAAAACCTTATACCCTGGATATCATTAAAGCGGTACCTAAGGTGGAGAAAAAGATCTCACGGCGAATCAACACCTTCATCTTTTTTAATAAACTGCAAAAACTCTTGAAGCCTGAAAAGATCCTGGGGCTTTAATTACCAATTATCCCTGTCGGAATTGCTGTAATTGTTGGCCATTGTAAGCAACTGCTCGTAGGTAAATCCACAAGCACATTCAGCCTGGTAATAACTCATGATGTTTCCTACGTCGGGAACAAACCAATCGTCATTACTGTCCTTGATCTGGCGGATAAAACGACAAAGGGTGGGGTCTACATATTGGGCTTGAGAATCTCCTGCTACATAGGGGTCTGCTGGAGTATCACAAATTAGATCACCAGCAGTGGCGCAGTTGGACCCATCCACTAGCTCTGGATTAGGGCCATCTGACCCTTCAAAAGTGTGCAAAAGACCAAAGAAATGACCGATTTCGTGGGATAGAGTTCTGGAGGGTGCCAACAGGCAATCTCCCTTGACTATTGCGATGCCTGGCTTGCTATCATGGGCCATGGTGATCCCATTAAGGGTGGCCATACCGCAGAAAGGCTCAGGTATTCCACTAATCAAGTACATATTTATTCGCCTTTCTTGGTTGTAAAAGGCAAACATCTCATTCAATTCATCCGTATCCTCTATATCGTCATATTGGAAGTTATTGACGAAACGAAACTCACAAACCTCGAATTTGACACAAATCGGCTCAAAATCCTTGTTTAGACTATCTACTGCAGCCTGGATTTCGGCTTCCGTGGTATTGGGCATTCCCAATGAATCACGGACCATATTGGCTACAATTGAAAAAGTTTTATTCAGACAGGGTAAAGGCGCTTGCTGGGTAACCAGATTTTGCGCCATCAGTCCGCTAGTTGCAAAGAAAGTTATTGCAAGGAAAGTGACAAAAAGTGATAGGTGTTTCATAAGTGTTTGCTCCTTAAATGCTCAACAAACATAAGTCTTTGCCCTATGTTTGCAAAAGATATACTTTATAAAAATATACTATATTTGACAGTTCAACAAGTTATGATATGAAATGCTATACCCTCCCGGCTATTATTCTAGCCCTTTTTTGCATTACATCTCCTCTTTACTCTCAAACTGCTGATCAGGTAGAAGGTTGCGCTCCTTTTTTGGTTGCCTTCACTCCTCCAGCAGGTGCAACAAGCTACTTTTGGGATTTTGGGGACCTTGTAACTTCAACCGAAGAAAACGCCCAACATCTATATATTACTCCAGGAACATACACTGCCACTTTTCAGGAAACTCCGGCCGGACCCGTTCTTGGATCTGTAGATATTGATGTGTATGCAAGCCCAGAGATTATGGTTACGGCTACGAACCCGATGGGTTGCGCACCACTAACCACAACCTTGAATTCAAACATCACAGCAGACGCTGCCATCAACATTTTCAATTATAGTTGGAGTTTTGGTGATGGATCCGGGGATAACGGTGGTGCTTTAACAGACCCTTCTCACACCTACGTAAATCCAGGCACTTATAGTGTCTTTTTAGAAATAGAGACAAATTTTTCCACTTGTAACCTTACAGAGTCCTTTCCAGACCTTATCAGTGCTTCAGGTCCCCCTAACGTAGGGTTCATTTCTAATCCGAATCCCCCGGTGGCTTGTGAACCACCCCTGCTTGTCAATTTTGCAAATACAACACCTGGACAACAAGACCTTGATTTTACCTGGGACTTTGGGAACGGTAGCTCAAGTACAGATATTAACCCTCCTGCTCAGACCTATACAGAGTTGGGGACATTTGATGTGGTGCTAACAGCCACCGATATGAACGGTTGTAGCGGAACGACAAATCAGACCGTAAGCATTGGTGCTCCGGTCATTGATTTTGATTTTCCAAAAGACACCATATGCGTTGGAGATGGTCCACAACAAATGATAAACTTATCTGGCCCAGGGACCTATGCATGGACTTTCGGTGCCGGAGCTTTTCCACCTGTGTCCACCCAGGCAGCACCTCTGGTGCAATTTTCACAAGCAGGGCTGATAGATGTAACTCTTACGGTAACCTCTCTTGATGGACAGTGTGATGGAGATATTACTAAGCAGATCTTTGTGGATGATCCGGATGCAACTTTTGAATCCATACCTACCTATAGCTGTGAAAGAACTCTTGATGCTCAGTTTACACCGGATAATATGGACGCGGCCCAGTACATCTGGACTTTCGATGACGGGACGACTTCTAATGAACAAAGTCCCATGCACACATATGAAAATGAGGATACAACAACACATGGTATCAACGGACTTCTTGAATTTGTTACAAGTCTGACGGTTGTTAATCCTTCCGGATGTGTGGCTATGTTTTCAGTGGTCGATACCATTCATCAGCCAAATGCACTTTTCCACTCTGACAATACTAAAGGTTGCGCACCTCATACAGTAAACTTTGAGGATCGTAGTGTTAACGATATGGCAATCACCAACTGGTTTTGGGATTTTGGAGATGGAACAACGATAAATGATGCTGCCGGAGATGACCAGACTTATACCTACACCTCCCCTGGAGAATATGATGTGGTTTTGATCGTGACAGACGAGATGGGTTGTATGGATACATCGTATGTGCAAACAATTTTCGTTGGAGATAACTCTTCACCAAACTTTACCTTAAACCCGGTGACAATCTGTCCTGGTGAAAGTGTTGACCTGGCAGCCCTCTCTACTCAGGCTGAGATCGATGGATGGCATTTCTATACTGACAATAGTCGTTCATTTCACTGTCGTGATGAGAATACCCTGACTCATGTTTTTGAATCAGAAACGGGGACCTTTGATGTTACCCTAGAGCAGGACTATAATGGTTGTTACTCCCAATTTACAGTTGAGGATATCATTACAGTACAGGGACCCCTTGCAAGGATCGATTACCTGGTTGATTGTGAAAATCCAAATGATATTAGCTTCAGGGATTCTTCCATGGAAGCCACTAGTGTAATGTGGGAATTTGGTGATGCGATGGATACGATGCTTAATGATGTGGTTCACCACTATGATACTGATGGAGAATACCAGGTGATTCTTACGGCTTCGAACGCGACATCAGGATGCCCTGATAGTAAGGATACAGTAATCGTACACGTTCAGAATGTTACCGCCCAATTTGAATTAGACTCCCTATTATGTCTTGGTCTTCCTTATGACCTGGATGGTGCCATGTCAGAAGATGTGCATGAAGATTGTTATCGTGGTTATACCTGGTCATTCAGCGATCCAAATGATCGTCCTGTCACTACACAAGAAACGGTTGTTGAACATATTTTTGAGGCGCCTGGAGACAACTTTGTTTATCTGGAAACCAGAGATATTAATGGCTGTTTAGCACAGGACACCGTAAAGGTTCGGGTGTTTGGAGTGTATCCGGTTTTTGATGCGGATCCGACTCCGATTTGCATACCCACAACTGTTGATTTCAGCGACCTAAGTACGGCAGATACAACTATTACTTCCTGGGATTGGGATTTTGGGGACATGCAAATGTCCACTACTCCAAGTCCATCTCATACCTTTTCCACTGTACCTCCAAATCCTGAAGGGTTCGTAATTACTTTGACCCTGGAGGATGCAATTGGTTGCGGAGGAGCATTAACCTACGATCTACCTGTTTATATCCCGGTAAGTAATATCTCCGCCATGCCAACTTTGGCGATCTGTGTCGGCGATGACATAGATTTTTCAGCTTCTGATTTTACAGAACAAGGATCAAATCTGACCTTTGATTGGGACTTTGGGAATATGCAGACGAGCACCAATCAAATGGAAACGGTCACATACAATGACGCTGGTAATTTTCTTGTTACCCTGAATTATGAAGAAGTGTCTAGTGGTTGTGAAGGACTTCCCGCTACGGTCAATGTAAATGTCCAGGATTATCCTGTTGCTGCATTTACCACAGACGTGGATAATCAAACTGTACTTTGTGCCCCAGCTATTGTGAACTTTACTGATGCTTCTACAAGCGCCACTCCTTTATCTGTTCAATGGGACTTTGGAAATGGAGACATGAGTTCCGGGGCAACCGCCACGACGGGATTCAATAAGGGAAATTACACTGTGACCCAATCCGTATCAACTTCTAATGGATGCTCTGATTCAACAACGAGAGATTTCGAGGTTGTTGGCCCAGAAGGGAATTTCCAAATAAGTGATGATGTAATTTGTGTAAACGAAAGTATCACTTTCACTCTTCTGGATACAGTTGATATCAGTTCCTGGACCTGGGATTTTGGTGATGGGGTGGTTGCGAATAATGAAGATCCTGTTACACACCTTTATGATGAAGCTCCTCCAGGTGGACAGACTCTTGCAAGACTTGTATTGCGTGGAAATGATGACCAGTGTGAAAATACATTCGAGATCCCTCTAACAATAATTGATGTCCTCGCAGGAATTAATGCGGCTAGTACAGGTTGCGTAGACCAACCCTTCCTTTTTGGAAATACATCTCAATTTGGAGATACTTTTAGTTGGACTTTCGGAGATGGCGGTACCAGTACTGCTAATGATGCGGTCCATACCTATGAGAGCTCAGGGACCTTCGATGTGCAATTAGTTGCTAATAATAATGCTGGCTGTTCTGATTCAACAACAGTGTCGGTTATTATCGATGCAGTACCTGTTTTAACAGTGGATGATGGTTTTATTTGTGATGCTGCAGAAACATCTACCCTTACCGTTACGGCGGATGGTGATTACGATTTTACCTGGGCTCCAGCAAACCTATTGCAGGACAATATGGGACAAAGTGTTACTACTATCCCAGGTTCGATCTCCAGCTTTCCGCAAGTCTTTAGCGTTACCGCAAATTCTGTGAACTCGAACTGCGTGGCAACGGCCGATGCAGTAGTTGATGTGGCACCACCACTCGTGCATCCAGAGAACTTTGAGACTATTTTATGTCCTGGTGTGCCAGTGGTTTTACCATTGACCAATCCGAATGGCATTTATAGCTACACCTGGACTACGAATCCTAGTATAGGCAGTGTAAACTCAGAACTAAGCCAATGCACAAATTGTAATGATCCGGTGATCACCGTACCAGTAATCTCTTCCGATTCCACCTTTGCACCATTTACAGTTAACTTGGTGGCTGCCTTACAGGATGGAAGCTGTGTGAATAATGTGGCTTATAATATCCGGGTTGCTTCTGACAGGATCCCGAATGCCTTTACTCCAGACA
>JABDJM010000385.1 GCA_013002475.1 Saprospiraceae bacterium
TCTTTGCTAAGGTCCGGATCTTCGGAGGGAAGGTGGCTGAGAAAAGAAGATTTTGACGCTTCTTTGGAAGCTTACTTTGGATCATCATGATATCCTCCAAAAACCCCATGTCTAGCATCCTGTCTGCCTCATCCAAAATGAAATGCTCAACATGATCCATGTTGACATAACCAAGGTTTATATGCGATATGAGTCTCCCTGGTGTAGCTATGATCAGATCAGCCCCCTGTGATAATGCCTTTTTCTGTTGTTGGTAAGTGGTATTATCGCCGCCTCCATACACCGGAAGCGAAGAGATCCCAAGCATATATCCAAATCCTTCAACCGCCTGATCAATTTGTAGGGCAAGTTCACGAGTCGGACATACGATCAGCGTGTTTACACCAGCTGGTCGGTCAGGCCTTCTATACAACTTATCAATAATGGGAAGGAGAAACGCGGCTGTCTTACCCGTACCTGTTTGAGCACAAGCAATAATATCATCCCCGTCTTGAATTATCGGGATGGCCTCCTCCTGAATGGGAGTAGGTTTTTCGAAGCCCATATAACCCAAGGCTTCTAATAGCGTTTCAGAAAAGTTAAATCTGGAAAATGACACTAGGGATCAAATTTGAGACGAAAATAGGCATTTTAAACTGAAAAGAATTTTTGGGGGATAAATGTTAAAAATGAGAAACCAAACAGCATTTACGATGGAACAGGCGTTTTATGATCATCTAAATGCATATGCATACCTCCGATATAGGTATGAATTTGTTTTAGTTGGTTTTGTTTGTTAGATATTAAAGTCTCACCTCCGGGTGGGACTTTTTTATTGATACCTATCAATGATTCTCTTGATCTGAGACCAATAAGACCGTCCAAACAAATTGAGGTGTACCAGCAAATAGTAAAGCTGATAGATGGAAATCCTTTCACTCAATCCTGGGGGTCTAGGAGACATCTCCCCGTAGGAGTCAAAAAATGAATTGGAAAAACCTCCGAATAGTTTGGCCATAGCCAGATCGATCTCCGGACTTCCGTAGTAACAGGCAGGATCAATTAATACGGCATTTTCTCCCGCAGATAAGAAGTTGCCAGCCCATAGGTCACCATGCAGTAACGCCGGAGTTGTCTCCGGTAAAATATCCTGTAAGCTGTTAAGGAGTTTTTCGAAGCGTTTTGCTTCCTCTGAATTGATCAGGCCTTTATCAAGGCCCATTTTGATTTGCACTCTTAATCGTTGATCCCGGAAAAAGGATACCCAGGATGGGTCAGGGTTATTGATCTGATTTAGAGTACCTATATAGTTGTCTGAATCGAAACCATGCGCATCTCTGGAATTGGAATGAAGACAATCAAGCTCTCTAGCAAAATTCTCCCAAAAGTTTCCAACCTTTTCACGCTCCTCAATAAATTCCAAAAGCAAAAAGGAGTAATCATTGATAGTACCCCTCCAAATCACTTTCGGTGATAAGATGCAGCCGGATTTTTGAATTTCCTGGAGGCCCCTTTGTTCAGAGGCCAGCATGGATTTTCCTTCAGGAAATGTATTTGCTTTTAGAAAAAGTTTTCCATCCGGGGTTTCAAGACGATATGCCTGGTTAATATCACCCCCACTTACTGGTTGGACTTTTTTGATATGTGTGCCAACCTGCTCAGAAAGTTCTTGGAGTGGAAGTCCGGACAATTACAACCGGTTTTGATTGATGACTGTCAACAGATCCTCTCTGTAATTCTTTCCTACCGGGATATGTTTTGCCTGTCCCTTTTCTGTTACCTCAACCATGTTACCTAGTACGGCATTGATCTTTGCCATGTTAACGATATAGCTTCGGTGGATTCTTTTAAAGGTTCCTTCTGGCAGCTTTTTCTCCAGGCTTTTCATTGTTTGAAGTGTAATCGTTCGACCTGACTCATGTCTCATGATTACATAGTCTTTTAAGCCCTCGATGTAAATGATGTCTTTATAAAACAGCTTGATCAGCTTTTTGTCTGCCTTTACAAAAATGAATTCAGCACCCTCTTCTGTTGAGGAGCTTTCAGGGGCTCTTTCAAAGTTCTCCCTTGCCTTATTCACCGCCTTCATAAAACGATCCAGAGAAATAGGTTTCATAAGGTAATCCACTGCATTTAATTCAAACCCTTCTACCGCATAATCAGCATAGGCAGTCGTGAAGATCACCATTGGCGGATTGTCTAAACTCTTTAAAAAGTCTATCCCCGTAATCTGTGGCATCTGTATATCCAGGAACATCAGGTCCACCTGATTGTTACGCAAAAGCTCATTTGCTTCCAATGCGTTTTGGCATTTCCCTACAAGGTTCAACTCAGCTATTTGTTCCACATATGTTTCAATGACTTCCAGGGCAAGAGGTTCATCATCTACAATAATTACATTCATTATTTGGAGTTTATTTAAGAATCAATTTCAATTTTTAAATCTACGGAATAGGTCTTGGGATTTTCGCTGATATTCAGTTCATGCTTATTGGGATAAAGAATATTTAACCTCCTGCGAACATTCTTTAAGCCGATCCCACCTGATCTTTTGTTGATCTGTGCTGGGAGGGATTGAGATTTACTGTTTTCTATGTGGACATTTATGGTCCCTGTATCAATAACCATCTTAATATCTACAAATCCCGGATCAATTTGGTTTTTGAGACCATGTTTAAAGCTGTTCTCAAGAAAGGGTATGAACATCAATGGGGCTACTTTATGACGACTTACTTCTCCTTCAAGTTCAAAGTGAATATCCATTTTCTCCCCATGTCTCAACTTCTCTAGTTCCAGATAGTTTTCTATGTAC
>JABDJM010000388.1 GCA_013002475.1 Saprospiraceae bacterium
CGGGACTAGGAAAAGCACTTGAAGTTGCTTTTGCCGGAGGTGCCGTTATGGGACTTGGAGTTGTTGGCCTGGGTGTTCTGGGACTTGGAACTCTATTCCTTGTTTATTCCAATATGTTCGGTGTTGAGAGCCAAACTGCAGTGACCAAGGTGATTACAGTTCTTACTGGATTTTCCTTTGGAGCCTCATCTATAGCCTTGTTTGCACGTGTTGGTGGTGGTATATATACAAAGGCCGCTGATGTTGGTGCTGATTTGGTAGGAAAAGTCGAAGCCGGGATCCCTGAGGATCACCCGCTGAATCCAGCAACCATTGCAGACAATGTAGGAGACAACGTTGGGGATGTAGCCGGAATGGGGGCAGACCTTTTTGAATCCTATGTTGGATCTATAATCGGCACAATGGTGTTAGGAGCTGTATTTATTGGAGATGCCACCGTTAACGGCGGTGCTTGGTCTGATAATTTTAATGGCTTATCAGCAGTCATGCTTCCTCTGGTATTAGCATCTGTTGGAATTGTAACTTCAATTATAGGAACATTCTTCGTTCGTGTTAAAGAAGGGGGAGACCCACAAAAAGCCTTGAACACTGGAGAATTTTTGTCAGCTGCGATCATGTTGGCTGCGACCTACTTCATCGTACAATGGATGCTTCCCAATGGCTGGACTTTCGGAGGAATTACTTATTCTTCAACGGGTGTTTTCTGGGCTGTGATCTTCGGACTTGCTGCCGGTCTTCTGATCGGAATAGTAACCGAATTTTACACAGGAACAGGAACTCGTCCGGTGATGTCAATTGTAAAACAATCGTTGACGGGATCTGCAACTAATATTATTGCAGGCCTAGGTGTAGGAATGCAATCAACCGCAATTCCGATCCTCATTCTTGCTACTGCAATCATCGGAGCGCACCACTTTGCAGGTCTTTACGGAATTGCCATTGCAGCTGTGGGAATGCTTTCCAACACTGGAATTCAATTAGCGGTTGATGCATACGGTCCGATCTCGGATAATGCCGGTGGTATTGCTGAGATGGCTGAATTGCCAAAAGAAGTTCGTCAAAAGACAGATAAGCTGGATGCGGTTGGTAATACTACCGCTGCCATTGGAAAAGGATTTGCCATTGGTTCTGCAGCTCTTACTGCACTGGCATTGTTTGCCGCCTTTATGGCAACGGCCGGAATCACCAGTATCGATATTGCCCAGCCAAAAGTTATGGCTGGCTTGTTGCTGGGTGGTATGCTTCCTTTCTTGTTTTCAGCACTATCAATGAATGCCGTTGGACGTGCTGCGATGGATATGATCCAGGAAGTGCGCCGACAGTTTAAATCAATTCCTGAGTTGACCGCTGCTTTGAGTGCTATGAAAAGGAATGATGGAAAAGAGATGAGCGAATGGTCGGATGCTGACAGAAAAATATTTGATGCAGCTGATGGAAAAGCAGAATACGATAAATGTGTTGAGATATCAACTAAAGCCTCTATCCGTGAAATGATTTTACCTGGTATGATCGCTGTTCTTTCTCCGGTTGTGATCGGGTTTGGTGGCGGAGCTGAGATGCTGGGTGGATTGCTGGCAGGTGTAACTGTTTGTGGAGTTTTGATGGCGATCTTTCAGTCAAACGCAGGAGGTGCCTGGGATAATGCTAAAAAGATGTTTGAAGAAGGAGTTGAGATCAATGGTCAGATGTACTACAAAGGATCTGAACCTCATAAAGCGACAGTGGTTGGAGATACGGTTGGAGATCCATTCAAGGATACTTCTGGACCATCTCTTAATATCCTGTTGAAACTTATGTCCGTTGTTGCATTGGTAATTGCACCTCTTCTTTAAAACAGGAACGCAAACAAATTCAAAGGACGCCTCGCTTTTGCGGAGCGTCCTTTTTTTATGCTGTATTCCTTATATAATATTTGGATATTTGAAGGACGAATGATTAGGAAACACTTTTTCCCACTGATGGCTATTTTAACCCTTCTCTTGGGTTGCAACGGAGGCACCTCTGTGTTCGAGGATCCCGAGCTTGGAGAATACGATGCGGAGTATGCAGTCCCGGTATTTACTGCTACGTATTCACTAGGAAAAGTATTGAATGACCTTGAACTTGGAACAGATATCGCAATCCTTCCAGATGGCTCTATTGAATTAAAATATAGTGGTGAATTTGCTGGGCGAAGCGCCCAAGAGCTGTTCGATATTATTACCCTGGCCCTTGTGCCCATTGAAGTTATCGATACAGTCCAACATGTAGACTATAATATCCAGGGAACCTATGACATTGATTTTGTCCATATCAGTTCAGGAAATATCAACATGACCTTTGATTCTAATTTCGAGGAGGACCTGGATGTTACAGTTAGCATCCCTCAACTGATGAAGGACGGGGATATTTTTGAATACCAGTTCTTTGTGGATTATGTTGGAAGCACACCAGTTATTACTACACTTGTAGGAGAGCCCCTTTCCGGTTATACTTTGACTGCGCAGGAAGACACCCTTCTAACAGTGAATTATGATGCCCGTCTGCCAAACGGAGACCGAGTATTGCTGGATGAATTTGTGATTATTTTAACAGATCTGGAGTATGACTATGCCGAAGGTTTTTTAGGCACAGAAGAATATCGAATTGCGGCGGACACCGTGGAGATCAGTTTCTTTAACCGTTGGATAGATGGCAGTGTGTACTTTGATGATCCAAGAGTAAGACTGACAGCTTTGAATTCTTTTGGGTTCCCCTTTGATGGTAAATTCATATACATGGATGTTCTGACAGTTGAGGATGGGTTGCTGGATGTTCAAAGTCCATTTATAGATGGGGGGGTAGAAATCAATTTCCCGAACCTTGACCAGGTAGGAGAAACCGTTGAAACGGTTTTTGATTTTAACAAAGACAATTCCAACCTCCGTGAGGTTTTAGGCGCTGGGCCATTAGCCCTCTATTATGATATTGATATGATCCAAAATCCAGACAGCGCCAGCCAGTTAAGGGGATTTATGACGGACTCCAGTGATATTAGGGTGAGAGTGGAAGTCGACCTTCCCCTGGTAGGTGTGGCTGATCATTTTCTTGTTCGCGATACCTTTGATTTTAATCTTGAAGATTTAAGCGAAAGGGATATTGAAAACATTGAATTCAAATTTGTCAGTGAAAATGAACTGCCCTTGACCGTAATTTCGCAGGGTTACTTTGCTGATTCTGACTTTCAAATTTTGGACTCTTTATTTGAGACTCCCAATACCATCATTCAGGGGGCTCCCATAAATGCTGAGGGAATATCAACTGATTCAGTGTCAGAAACTTTTTTTCAGACACTTACTGAAGATCAGGTTAATCGCATAAAGACCGCCAAACAACTTATTCTGAATACCACTTTTGTAACAAGCAGCACCATGGAAACCCTGCCGGTAAGAATCTTAAGTGACCAGGAGGTGAACCTTAGGATGGGAGCTAAATTCCGGATCAAAAAATAAAACCCCCAATGAGATCACTTAAAGGTTTGCTTTTTTTGGTTTCCTTGTGTATGGGTCCAGCTTTGGCCTCAGCTCAATCGGATCTGTCTTCTTTTTTTGCAAATGGAACATGGGAACAGCATAGCATTAACCCCGCAATGAAAAACCAAGCCGGATTGCAGGTCGCACTTCCAAGCTTACTGTTTCGACTACATCATGCACCCGATATAAATATTGGTGATGTCATATTTGAATCAAGTGGCAGGAATGTCGTTAGCCTGGATGCGGTTCTTTCTGAATTAGACGAAAAAAATGAATATCAAGCCGGACTTGAATTCAGAACCCTTGGTCTTGGAATACAATTTGGGAAGACGTTTTTAAGCCTTCAGCATAAAGTGCATTTCCAGTCCCAGATCAACTACCCGAAGGAACTTGCTGAATTAGTCTGGAACGGAAATAGTCAATACGTTGGCCAGGAAGTTGAATTTGGTCCGGAGGCGATCCTAAATAGTTACCATGATCTGGGCTTGGGGGTCAGTTATCAGATTTCTGATAAACTAAGTGTAGGAGGGCGGTTAAAGTTGCTTTCTGGGATAGGAACAATTAAAAGCAAAGAACATCATGCAAGTCTTTACACAAGCGACGATGTTTATCAGTTAACATTTGATGTTGATTATCAGCTTCAAACCTCCTCTATTCTTGAGATCAACGGCTTGGATGAATTCAACTACTCCGGAGAAGCGATAACCTTTGACAACTTCATTTCAAAAAACATTGGCCTGGGCCTGGATCTGGGAATAGAGTATCAATTGAGTGATCGAATCCAATTAGCAGCCAGTGTGGTTGACATTGGAAAGATCCTTTGGAAAGAAAACACCAATGAATTTGTTAGTCAGGGCGTTCATACCCACGAGGGAATTGACCTCTCAGATTTTTTTTCTGATGAAGAGGTGGATTTCAATGTTCAGTTAGACACAGTAAAAGAGATTTTTGGCTTTGAAAAAATGAGCATTGGAGAAATTGAAACCTCCCTGCCGACTGCATTGTATGTTGGGGGAACCTTTAAGTTGAATGATCAGTGGAAGGCAGGGTGTCTTTTCAGAAATATAATGCAAGATGATCTCAACGATCAGGCCGTTTCAATAAACCTGCAATACCAACCCGCCAACCCTTTGTCTTTTGGTGTCACCTTTTCCTATTTAAAAGACACCTTCGCGAATCTTGGCTTGATGGGTCTTGCCAATCTCGGGCCTGTTCAGATCTTTGGGGCCACCGACAATGTATTATCACTTGTGGATTCCGGATCAAGCACGAGCATTAGCGGCAGGCTGGGATTAGCCCTAATGATAAAATAATAAGCAGACGACACCCAGACGATAGCCTTCTGGTTTCAATTTCCATTTCTCTATTTTCACAGGAAAAAGAAATATGCGTTGGGTAATATATTTTTCCTGCCTACTATTCATTGCATCCTGTCAGCAACAAGAATGGGAACAGTCGGGAGCATTTGATGCAATGAATCAATTCTCACGGATGCGAGCTTATCCGGAAAAAGAGATTCCATCTAAAGGATATTTTCAGGAGTGGAGAGCTGCAGAGGAACGTCTTGTTCCAGCCGCGGAACAACGAAACTCAGATCCCTGGGAGGCCATAGGGCCCCACAACATTGCAGGTCGTGCGCTTTGCACAGCAATAAATCCCCAGAACAATAACACCCTTTATCTGGGAACGGCTTCCGGAGGGCTTTGGCGCTCTTACAATAAAGGCAAAGGCGTGAGTTGGCAGCAGGTGGAAACTGGCTATCCGCTTCTTGGGGTAGGGGCAATAGAGTTTGCACCCTTTGATTCAAGTGTTATCTACCTTGGAACAGGAGAAGTGTACAATGCTTTGGAGTCCGGAAATGGAGCTGCCTATAGACCCACGCGAGGCACCTATGGAATGGGAATCCTTAAGTCAACGGACGGTGGTAACACCTGGTCTCATAGTTTGGATTGGACGTATGAACAACAACGTGGAGTATGGCAGGTAAAAGTTGCTCCGAGCAACCCGAATATTGTATATGCAGCTACAACCCACGGCACCTATAAGTCTACCGATGCTGGTGACAATTGGACTCAGGTTCATGATGTAATAATGGCCATGGATCTGGAAGTACATCCCAGCAACCCGAACATCGTTTTTGTTGGTTGTGGAAACTTGGGCTCCCCCGGTCATGGTATTTACCGCACACTAGATGGAGGAGCAAGTTGGACAAAAGCAGGAAATCCCCTTCCAGCATTTTTTGGCGGAAAAGCCATGCTTGATATCGCTCCCTCAGACCCCGATGTAGTGTATGCCAGCATTGGAAACAGCACCAGCGGAAGTAACGGAGCTTCCTGGTTGTGTCGAAGTCAGGATGGTGGAGATAGTTGGCAGGTAGTCAACCAGGAAGATTATTCCAGGTGGCAGGGATGGTTTTCACATGATGTAGCGGTACATCCTGTAAATGAAGATTTCATCATGGTCGTAGGAATCGACATTTGGCGATCCTATAATGGTGGTCAGACACTTACAAAGCAGACAGTGGGAGGAGTAGCTTTTGGAACTCCTGCGATTGGATTTCCAGATGGACCGTCAGATTTTTCCCATTCAGATCACCACGACATCATCTTTGATCCCAGTGAAACAAATACGATCTATTTTGCCAATGACGGGGGCCTCTATGGTTCATTTGACGGGGGTAATAATTTTGAATCCTTGAATGGGGGGCTGCAAACCACTCAGTTTTATAATGGTGTTTCTGTGTCCCAATCCCAGAGTGATCACTTTGTTGGAGGGCTGCAGGATAACTCAACAGTAATCTATAGAAATGATCTTGCATGGACGAGAGTGATAGGGGGTGATGGATCCTGGACAGCCTGGAATCCAATAGACGCGGACAACCTCTATGGTTCCGCTCAGTATTTGTTCGTGGCCCGAAGCCAGGACGGCGCTGATTCCTTCCAGGGAGTGGAACCCCCTGAGTTTGGGGGAGAGTCTACTGTTTTTATTGCTCCTTATATCCTTTCTCCCTCCAACCCTAATACTTTGTTTGCGGGAAGGTCTCATTTATATATATCCTATGACCGTGGCGATAGTTGGGCTTTTGCCAATGGCGGAGAACCGCTTAATGGTGATCCAATTTTTGCCTTGGAGTGTTCTCCTACACATGACAACATGGTCTACGCTGCAACTGCCCCATTGAACAGCAGACCTTCTGTTTTTGCCAGTACAAATGGAGGGTCATCGTTTGCGGACATCACAGGAAACCTTCCTGACCGGTACATAAATGACCTAACCGTTGACCCCAATGGTCCTTCTACCACTTTTGCGGTTATGGGAGGTTTTGGATCTGGCCATGTTTTTCGAACTACAGGGCACAATGGTGTTTGGGTGGACCTAACCGGTGATCTCCCGGATGTACCCACTTCAGCTGTAATAGTTGACCCCTTGAACTCTGACCATATTTATGTTGGGAATGATCTGGGTGTTTACTTTTCCAGCGACGGAGGTCAGACTTGGGAAGACTTTAACGATGGAATTTCCGATGGCTGCCTGATCATGGATCTAAAAATTCATGAATCGGACAGGCTCCTCTATGTAGGGAGTCATGGAAAGGGGGCTTACAAAAGGGAATTGGTTCCTATAGAAGATGTAGCTACAAGTGACCTTCCGGGAGAGGTCAAAATTATTAACATTTTCCCAAACCCAATTATTGATCATTTTTCAATACAAATGGAACTTGCCTCAAAGGCGGATATAAGTGTGGTTCTTTTTGACGGGTCGGGAAAAAAGATCTCGGTCGTGATCAGATCCCAAGAGTATTCAGCAGGAACAATTAATATCCCGGTTTCAGGCCTTGGAGAGCTGCCGGTTGGAAATTACATTTTAAGCCTGACCCTTAATGGAAAGCGTATTGCAAGGAATATAGTGAAGGTGTAAAAAAGTAACGGCAGCCGAATTTCGGCTGCCGCTCTCGACATGATATTTCAATGCAATTATTTTCTAACTATGATAAACTTGAGTGTCTCCCATTCTTTCTTGAATGGATAGGTAATGTAGTACACTCCAGCAGGTAGATCACTTAAATCAAGGTGGATATTATTCCAGCCCAGGTCTGTTTCCAGATCATAGTATTTGACGTGTATTCCAAGATTGTTGGTGATGAAGAACTTGGTAAATTCTTTATCAGCATAGAATCTGACTTTTAGGGGTTTAGTTCCCTCTTGCATCGGATTCGGGAAAAGGGTCATTCCTCCGCCGTTGCTATCGCCACAATCGGTGTTGCCAACAGCAACGAAGGAGTATTCATAAGAACCATCTTTGTCAACAATCTTCAACCTGTAGTAGTTCGTTGCTTTGGCCGTTTCATCAAGGAAGAAGTAACTTCTAGGAACATTGCCTCCCGTAGAGTTGAGGACCGCAATGGTTTCAAAGATCTCTC
>JABDJM010000124.1 GCA_013002475.1 Saprospiraceae bacterium
GTATTGAATTCTGGCCCTGCTCTGAAAGTTGCTGCTCACATGGCCGGGTCCACCAATCCGGAGGGATTGGAAGAAATGACGATCTCCATGTTGAAAGGAGAATCAGGAGAACAAAAAGAAGAACTTGATAAATTGATCAATTGGATAGTGGAACATTGTAATCCGGATGTGATACACATTTCCAACGCTCTTTTGTTAGGTCTTGTAAAAAGAATAAAAGAAAAACTGGATGTACTCGTGGTTTGTACGCTTCAAGATGAGGATGTATGGGTAAATGCCATGAATGATCACTTCAGGAAGGCGACCTGGGAGCTCATGAAGGATAGGGCAGCTGATGTAGATGCATTTTTTGCGGTAAGCAATTATTATAGGACTAAAATGAAATCAGTGCTTGCCATCCCTGATGAAAAACTTGTTACTTGTCACATTACGCTTGCCCCTGAAGATTACAGAAGCACCCTACAAAAACCACAAAACATTGGCTATCTATCCAGAATGTGTGAGAGTAATGGTTTGGAATTAGTGATAGACGCTTTTACTATTCTGAAAAAAGACCCAAAGTGGCAGATGGTAAAACTGATCATCACGGGTGGATCAACCGGCGATGATCATCGATTCCTGAAAAAAATCAAAAGAAAAATTAAGCGGGGGGGACTACGGGATTTCGTTGAGTTCCACAAAGACTTTGAAGGGGAAGGCCGCCATGATTTTTTCAGCAAGATCTCCTTGTTATCTGTACCTGTCCTTGAAGGCGAGGCTTTTGGATTGTACCTGCTTGAGGCCATGGCCTCCGGAGTACCCGTGGTTCAACCTGCAACGGGAGCATTCCCGGAAATCATTGAAAAATCCGGAGGTGGAGTGATCTATCAGCCTAACACACCTGCTCAACTGGCAAAAATAATTACCGGTCTTCTCATGGATCCGGAAAAATTGTCAGGATTAGCCGAGAAAGGAAAACAAGGTGTAAACAAGAATTTTAATATTCACCGGCAGGCGAATGAGATCATTAAATTTTACCAAAAGATCAGGGAGCAAAAGAGAGTAAACTCAAATGTTACTTAGACTCAACAATATCAATAAAGCGTTCGGTTCAGGGCAGCCTGGTCAAATCAAACAAGTCCTGAGAGATATCTCCATGGAAATAGACCAGGGTGAAAACCTGGCTTTCCTTGGTCCTTCCGGATCGGGCAAATCAACATTATTAAATATTATCGGAACCTTGGATAAGCCTGACTCCGGTGACCTTTTTTTTGAAGGCAGGAATATCATTGAATATTCGGAGGATCAACTTGCAACATTCAGAAACCGGCAGATTGGATTTATTTTTCAAGCTCATCACCTCTTACCTCAATGTTCCGTATTGGAAAATATACTTGTACCAACGTTGCCTTTGAGGGATTCAAAATTCAAAAAGGAACGCTATGCCAGGGCGCTGGAGTTGATCAAAGAAGTAGATCTTTGGGAACACAGGGACAAACTTCCAGGGACCCTGTCAGGCGGAGAATGCCAGAGGGTAGCCGTTATTCGGGCCCTGATCAATGAACCAAAACTACTTTTAGCTGATGAACCTACAGGATCGCTGGATCGAAAGAATGCCATGGGGATCATCTCGTTATTATTGAAGTTGAATAAAGAGTTAAACACCTCTCTTATCGTGGTGACCCACTCTATGGAGATTGGCTCAAAAATGACCAATACTTATGATTTAGTGGATGGTCAACTCGTCTTATCCAACTCACCATCATGAAGTCCTTTCTTCAATATATTTTTTCATCCCTGTCCTTCTTCTGGAGATCCAATCTGGCTGTAATGATTGGAGTGGCTATCAGCACTATGGTTTTAACCGGTACCTTGATCGTTGGTGATTCAATCCGATCAAGCCTGGAAGAAACAACCCTGTTAAGACTTGGGGAAACCGAATTTGTGTTCTCAGGGCACGACCGTTATTTCAGGGCCTCACTGACCGAGGATCTTGCTGAAAGGCTCGATGTTAAAATGGCACCTTTTCTTCAACTCAATGGCATCGCCTCCACACAAGGGGGAGCATATAAATTAAACAGAGTACAGGTCATTGGGCTCGATGAACATTTTTCTTCATTTATTCCGGGCTCAACCATCTCCCTACAGCCGTCGGAAAATGAAGTCTTTATCAGTGAAAATGTTGCTCAACGTCTCCAGCTGAAGGTCGGAGATTCATTTTTGCTAAGAATAGAAAAGGCAAGCCAAATTCCAAAGAATGCTCCTTTTGTTGCGGAATCAGATAACTATATATCCC
>JABDJM010000135.1 GCA_013002475.1 Saprospiraceae bacterium
AGGTTTAGTGCATTCGTTGGAGAAATTTTTTGTCCGTCTGCCTGTTCCACCCATCGACTTTCATTGTAGTCAGGAACCTTAGGCTCTTCTTCCGTTAGGGCCATCTTGATTCTCCAAAAAGCATTTAGATGGCTATCCACACAATGCTGCAGAACTTCAGAGATAGTCCATCCTTGAGGCCTGTAGCGATATTGCATATCCACAGTTCTTAATGAGAATATAGCACGCTCAATTTTAGTGGGGAATTCATCAATTGTTCGAATGCCATTTTCAATGTCCTTTGGGCTTGGCGAACCCATGCCAGGAAGCCTTCCAATAGGGTACTTTAACTCTTCAATATCTACCTTTTCAGGAGAATCCATAGGTCTATTTTCAAATCGTGACGGGGTAAGGTTTGGCACTAAACTTGAGCTTTCTTCAATGGTTAAAAAGTTCCCCTTTTTGGCCATAACCTCAATAAAGGTTACCTAAAATAACTCCCGTATGAACTATTCCGGAAAGACGTATCCGGAAAATGATCCTAAGCAAGCTTGTTTGGAGATCATTTATCAGGATAATGCGTCCCCAAAGCTAAAGGAAAAAGCAAAACATCAACCTGAACTGCAGACTCCAAATTGTCCCATGAAACTCCATGCCTTTATGGTTTTAGCGAGTTACGAGCAGATCTGGGATTCTGAAGAGTCTTTTGAGCTGAAATATCAGCGCGGATCAAATTAGTTGCGCCCAAGCCTTGAAATTGTCAACCAAGTCTCCTTGTTGCAAGGGGCGTATTTCCTGTTTTTCCAGAATACCGGGGAACTAAATCCCTGTATCTACGTTTAATCAGTCCCTACGACGGTTCCAAAAATGATTTATATTTGCCGTCCTAATAATGGTCGGGTGGCCGAGCGGTTAGGCAGAGGTCTGCAAAACCTTGTACGGCGGTTCGAATCCGCTCCCGACCTCAAAGCAAAACAAAGACCTCATCGCATCGCGATGGGGTTTTTTTTATTCCGGAAGGTTGAAGCTAGCTTCTGGCCTTCCGGAATAAAACCACCCCAGTCTCGGACTGGGGGTCTTTGTTTTCTTTGATGGGCCCAACTCTTCCGGATCAGCGAAGCTAATCCAGCTTAGGCGTACATTCCATAATGAGATCCCATTTCCGAAAAGCCTTTTAATAGCCTCGCGATGTACGCTCGGTTCCCTCATTAAATTGACTTGCCAGTCAATTTTGCTGCGCATCATTCGGTCATATTCAGGGAGGTTGAAGCTTGCTTCTGGCCTTCCGGAATAAAACCATCCCCAGTCTCGGACTGGGGGTCTTTGTTTTCTTTGATTAGCCCACCACTTCCGGATCAGCGAAGCCAATCCAGCTTTACTTCCACAGACTAATAATTTGGATAGCTTTCAAGTATTCTTTGTCGGATATTCCATTCCTTTCATCGTGACCCTTTTTGCATTGTCGGATATTCCATTCCCTTTATCGTGATTTTTTGTCTAAACCTTTCGTTCTCTGGATATTAGACTTAATCAAAATAAAACACCATGTTAAACGGAAGATGGATGCAATCTACCAGAATGAATTACGGACATTTAAGGTTTCGCGGAATGCAGGGCTTTAAGGCCGGTCCGAGACTAAACTTAATCGAATCAAAAGATTTTAATTCTTTTACCACTCCAAGCGAAGACGACCAGGAAAGGGATCAAGAAGCTCGACGCGAGTTTGTTCGGAAAACAATCCTCGAGTATATGATGGTTACTGTGGGTGTGACCGTTATTGGAATTTTTGCCTTTTACCTCCTATAATACTTCAGGATCAGCTAATCCAGTAAAAATTGTTGATTGTTGACATGCCTGCTGACGAGTAGCATGTTGATTAATTACGGGTGGAAAAATTAAGTCAATCTGATAACCCCCCAAACCACTTCTCTACTTCCTTCACGCTCTCATTTGAAATAGGACTGTCCATTCCGTTATTTAAGGCAGCCTGCACAACTTCGTAGCCACCCCAAGGCAACTCCTTTGAAGTGGGCAGATAACCAATGTTGCCCTGACAACATCCAATCGGAAAGAACTCACCCGGTAACATCTTTTCGTAGTCAGAAAACAATTCGGTATTCGCCAAAAAGAAACGCAGTTCTTTGGCTACAGTAATTGTCCTTAGCCTCAGGCGTTTTGACGTTTGGCCGGTAACAGATCTTATCTCAAAAAAGCTTTCCTTTTCCTCGAGATCGGTAGGGGAGATTGGCCTCCAATCCAAAACCTCACCCTTCATCTTTTCACTTATTCGGGAGCAAAAATCTTCGAGCTGTTCCTTGGAATAATCAGCAAATTCTTTTCCCTGATAAAGAGATTTCAAAAAAGCCTTAAGACCGCTTTTCCCACGATAATCCGGTCTTACATCCCCACCATAACCTTGGAAACAAAAAACCTCGCCAAGGTCAAATCGTTCTATCATGAACTGACTGAGTAAGCCTGGGTAGTCTGAACTGATCTCCTCGTTTCTATTAAACACAGGATGAGAGCCATAAGTAGCAAACCAGTCTGTTTTCGCTTCCGAGACGAAACGGATCAATTTCATCCGATTGTTTACCGGGCCGTTCTGATCAGGCATCATCAGGGCTCTCTTTTTCAACCCATTTCGCCAATTAATCAGTTTCTTTCTCCGATTAACAGAAATGGGCGGAAGTGAAACGGTGACTTGTTCCACCTTTACTTCCTTTGTTGACTTCACTAGTTCTGGTAAAGCCGTTTTTATTTTTTCAAAAACTTTATCCTGATAATCCTTGTGCTCAGACTCCCAAGGGAGAAAACCAAGGCCCGGTGCAGAATGAGTGTGAGTGCCCGCAAATATGATCTGACTGGAAGGAAGGTTATAGGTTTCTACAAAATGTGCCCTTAATCTTTGAGAAAGGTATTCCGGAAAAAACAGCAAGTCTGCAAGAAAAAAGACCAATTCACTTTTGTCAGAGATTTTCCACCAACCAATTTTCACATTGCATTCCTGGTTACCTAGTGTCGGAACGCCAG
>JABDJM010000143.1 GCA_013002475.1 Saprospiraceae bacterium
AGCGAGGACTGCAAAGCAAGAGCCTCAGCTTCTAGTTCCGGAATATCCTCAACAATTTCTCTTGTGACATCCATAAGAACTATGCTTGCCTCTTTTGCTTGTGGGGGAGTTTCCTCTTCTTTTTCAGAATTTATTTCTTCTGGTTCGTCTGGAGCTTCAAGTTTCTCCAAATCATTTGGAAGTTCTTCATCATCCTTTTCCTCGATTAATTCAGCAAAATCCTCCTTAGAAAAAAGATCTTCAACAGCCTCTACCAGGGACCTCTCTGATTCCTCGCTTATATTTTCCTCTAAGGATTCTTGATCATCCTTTTCTTCAATTCCTATAGATGATTCCTTCTCCTCAGGTTTATTAGATTCTTCGCTTTTTTCAAATACAGGATTTCCTTCAGATTCGGAGGGTATTATCTCAGCGTCAATTATTTCCTCAACTAAGGAAGCATCAATTTCTTCTGAAAGTGATTGCTCCTCCGATTCAACAGATTCGCCGGGTATTTCAGGCTCCTCCGAAAGATCCAGGCTTTCTGAAATTTCAGATATTCCCACCCCTTCCAAAACAACTTCAGGTATTTCTATTTCGGCTGAAAGGTTTTCCTCGGGGACCGGATCAAGAATTTCGGCATCTTTCTCTACTTCAGAAGAATCGGATTCCTCTTTTACTACTTCCGGCTCCAGGTTTACGGGTTCTTTGGAAGGACCCTCCGGAACCTCCACATCCAATTCAATTGTCCCTTCCTCAGCGACGTTTAAGGCGTCTAATTCAATTGCCCCCTTTAATCGGAATTGCTTTGTCAATGGATCCAATCCTTCAGCGATCAGGTCATTCCATTTCCAATAATCCTTTTCTCGCAGATACCTTAGAAAATCTCCGATCCTTGTAGAAATCTCCCGGTATGTTTTCATTTGATCTTCCAGCTCCGGACTGATGCCTACACTCTCCCGGCCCTTATTTCTGGCAGCGAGGTATAGGTCTTGCCAATAATTTATGTAATGAATTATGTGGCTGATCCTCTGAAAATTTGTGGGCGTTTCTAAGCTTCCTGCTTTCTGGTTTGGAACTACAACTATTTTAAAATCTTCCTTCGACAAAAGTTCTTGAAAGTTCCTTTGAGCATGTTTCATTGTGGAGATCGACTTCAGGAAATCATCTGAGACCATCACCAAAGTTGGCCCAGAGTGGGAGTGAAGTTCTTTGTAAAAATCTTCATCTTCAGGGGTAAGCCTTGCAAAGCTTGCACCGGTAGGTTTGAGAGCCTTTTCCAGGGTTTCTGCTAACCCCAGGGAGTTTTCATGATATGCGAGTAGGATTTGTTTTGGCATAACCTCTTATGTCATAGCAAGCTTGAAATCTGATTAATTGTTTTTTCAAAATCAGCTTTAAACGAATCGAATTGGGAGGTAGCCGGTCCTGAGAAGCCTGTATGGATCTTCACGACCTTATTTTGAGGGGTAAGAAAGATCATCGTAGGATACGAGATCACCTTATTGATCATAGGCAGTGCTTCAGAAGCCTCACTTTTGCGGTAGTAACCTGCAACCAACATTTCGTAATCAATCCCCATTCTCTCTCTGTATCGGTCAACTGCAGCAGCAGCTTTGTCAAACTCCCGGTGTTTTTCAAAGGCCAATCCAATGATCGCAAGATTTGGATTTGGCTTCTTCCGGAAATAATCGACTAAAAAGCTGGCCTCATCGCGGCAATTCGGGCACCAGGTCCCAAAGACTTGCACAATTTTGGCCTTTCCTTTGAATCTTTCGTCCTCTAAAGTTACGGTATTTCCCTTTGTATCAGGGAAGGAGATCTCAAACCTTTCTTCCTCATTTTTTAATAAGGTCAGCGAATCCGGAGTTTGCAATGTAACCGATTCATCTTTGACTGCCTGCCAGGTCGTTCGATAGTGTTTTCCCGATCGGAAACTTCCTACAAGACTTCCGTCCTCCTTGATCTTTCCGGTGAATAAAAAGGCATGGGCACCATCAAAAGTAGACAGGTAGAACTTGTTTCCCTGAACTGTGCCATCCAGGTACCGGTAGTCCCCGGTTTCTGTCAGGAAAGTTCCGGTAAGTTTGTTGCCCTTTTGCTGAAACTCCCCAATGGCTGGATAGGGATCCTCCGTTTCTATCCCAAAGGAGGCACTCCATTTTCCAGTCAGATCCTGAATTGGAGCTATGGAATTATCTGTAAACCGATAGGCTTGTCCGTATTTTGCTTTAAAAGGAATCGAATAATTGTTCCTGGTGGTGACCACGAATTCTCCATTGATTACCTTTTCTTCTACTTCTGCTCTTATGTAAGATTCATACACAGGGAACTTGATGAGAAGGGTATCCCTTCCAGTAGCGATGTTTCGACCAAATTCAATATCGCGAACAGGGATTCTTTCTTCCCCATTTATGATATCAATTTCCATATTGCCATCCTTTGTATATCTCAGATCAAAATGAAAGGGTAGAGCGCCTTCATTGAGATCCTCAATATCTCTTTCTATCTGTTCATCTCTATTCCTTGGATCATAAGGGACTGCCTTTTTCGCCTTTTCAACAATCGTCAGCTCTGCCCGCCATAGGCCAGGAGCCACTTTTTCATATGTATTGTCCATGACAAAACAGGAAGAGAGTAGAGCAA
>JABDJM010000157.1 GCA_013002475.1 Saprospiraceae bacterium
ACAAAAAGTGAAATCTCCATGATCGAATGGTCGCTGAGTCCGGTGCCAGTTTTTGCAACAGGTACCAACTCCTCTCCTTTCCAAACTGCAAAGGTGTAAAAGCTGTACAGGTTTGCCCTACGCTTAGGATCGACTTGGGCATAAAGCAAAACTGCTTTTATACTTAACTCTTCAGACTCCCATTTATACCAATCCTTCTTTTGTCGTTTATCAGAATACTTTGAATCTCTTCTTTTCAAAATGATCCCCTCGGAAAATTTTTCTCTTGATCCCTTTCTTATTTCTGTTGCCTGACTCCATTGATCGAAGGAAAGAATTTCAGACAAAACGATCCTGGCAGACTTTGGTAGTTCTGCAACCCGCCTTTCAAGGATTTCTCTCCTTTTCTCCAACTTTTGTTTGCGAAGATCTTTTCCTGCATCCTCAAGGATGTCAAAGGCAACGAATACAAAATTGGAAGCATCCAATTCTTTCCGAGATATTTTTGACTTTTTCAATCGTTTTAAAAGTACCTCCCTCGAAAGAGGCCTTCCGTTTTCTAAGGCCATCAACTCACCATCCAACACGAGATCTTGAGATCCTTCTGGAATAGTAAACTCCGGAAAATGAGGATTGAGAAATTGTTTTTCTCTTGACCATAAGAAGTTCACTCCATCCCGATACACCCACTGAACGCGAATTCCATCCCATTTTTGTTCTATCTGCCAGTTACCAGGTTCACCAAGATCCGTTGGTTCATTTTTTAAAGGCCTGACTGGCATGGATGGGAATGGCTCCGGTCTTAATTTCTTTTTGGATTCCACCAATTCCAAAAAAGAAATTTTGTTTTGAGCCCAATTCCAATCATGCAGGCCGAGATAAGTAACGAAGTAATCCTCGTCATAGACTTTTGAAATAACTTCGCTGAGCGTTATTAGTGAGACAGGCGACTTTAGAGTTCCAGCGACAATCCTGTTAAGCACTAAGATTTCTCTTCCACTAAATTGATCCCAAAGTGAATTGAGCCAACTTTTAAAAACAAGGTCATGATCCTTTCTCTTTCCAATTAGCTCCTTACAAAAATCATCCAATGTGATATTGGAAACGGAGTCTGGGTTAGGCATCAACAGAATAAAAGTTTCCATTCTGTCACCCACCATATCATTGCTTTTTTCCACAAGCCAGGCGGGAAATGAAACGATCTCCTCCATCCAGGCAAGGATCTGCTTTGAGGCACGACTTCTCGGTAAATTTTTTCCACTTAAGAAATACAATGCCCAGTCCCTGTCCTTCTCCTCGATCGATGAAAAGTATTGTTGAAGATACTCTAGGTGAAGATCCGTTTTGCGTGTTTGAAAAAGGTTGTCAAGAAGGGCAGCAAATCTTTTCATACACCGGCGTCCTCCTCTCCCGTGAATTTTGTTTTTACAATTTTTGAATTGAAACCGGATTCGTTTAGCCACTGATTCAATTCCTTGGTAAATCCGTGCGTGACAAAGATGTTTTCAGCGCCGGTTTCCTTGATCGTCCGGATCAGGTCGTCCCAATCTCCATGGTCTGAAAGGACGAAGCCTCTGTCCACTTCCCGGTTTTTTCGAGCCTTTCTATTCATCATCCAACCGCTTGCGGTAGCGGTAGAGACTTTTCCCATTTGACGCATCCAGGGCGTGTTGATCACGGAAGGAGTAGCGATCACCAGACTTCCTTTAAAATCTTCTTTCCCCAAATCTGCTGTTACTTCTGTGGTAGGGTTTAATTCTACACCCTGATTCCTGATCACTTCATTTACTTTTTCGATGGTTGGATGCACAAAGATCTGACCGATCTCAGGGTCAACATTTTGTAATAGTCTTTGGGCTTTTCCAAGAGAATATCCTGTAAGGAGACTGACCCTTCCAAGGTTGGCATTTTCATACCACCAATTATTGATCTCTTCAAAAACTTCATTTTGAGGCCGCCATTTATAAACCGGAAGTCCGAAAGTACACTCCGTGATAAAAGTGTGGCAGGGAACTACTTCAAAGGGGATCGTAAAACCATCTTCCTCAGTTTTGTAATCTCCAGACACAACCCACACCTCTCCCTGATATTCCACTCTAACCTGAGCAGATCCCAGGATGTGCCCAGCCGGATGAAAGGAAAAATGCACACCATTCATGTTAATCTGTTCCCCGAAATCAATGGATTCTATATTGATCTTTTTCCCCAGCCGGTGTTTGATGGTCGGCTTTGCTCTATGAGTACACAGATAGGCTGAATGACCTCTTCGGGCATGGTCCGAATGACCATGGGTGATAATCGCCTTTTCCACCTTTCTCCAGGGATCTATGTATACCCCTGCCTGGGAGCAGTAAATACCATTTTTAGTGAAATCAAGTAGAGGCATTGTGAGAAAACTAGGACGGTTTAGGTAAAAATAGGCGATTCGAGTTAAAGCAGGGGGCCTTTAATGGGAAAGGGCCACCAGAGGTGGCCCTTAATATTCCTGTGCCCAAAATGGTCACACAAATGGAATTGAATAATTCCTTTGGACTTTTTTTCAAAACCGTTTGTGGAGGTTTATGGGGTTTTGAGGAAAAAAGCGCATAGTTTCTTTACGACAATTGAAGCCGATTCTTAGGTAATTCTTACAATCTACTGGTAGAAACAGTGGTAAAGAAAAAGAGAAAGTTTGAAAAAAAGAAACTGGATACTGTTAAACCTTCGTGATAGGTTGGGCTACCTTTTTCCCATTTTGTGTAACTACTACAAAGTAGGTTCCTGGAGGAGCATAGATTCCCTGATGTTTGCCACCATCCCATCCGAAATGATGAACGCCAGGACCTAATCGATCGTCAAACAATCGTTCCATTGTTTCGCCGCTACTATTAACAATACGGATGTCCGTTCTTGCAGGGAAGGTGACATCAACTTTGAATTTCAATCTGTTCCGGAAAGGGTTTGCGCTGGTTACAACAGTGATCTCTGATTGGAGGTTTGTGTGGGCTTGTTCCTGGGGGATCTCATTTTCATAGAAAAGGACTTTGTCATTGGTGCCATCAATGCCAGTAATGTCCAAATCTCCATCCCTGTCCTTATC
>JABDJM010000158.1 GCA_013002475.1 Saprospiraceae bacterium
ACCCAGCCTTTTCTTATTTGACTTCTATCGCCTGGTTCAACTTTCAAATCTACTATGAGACATACCTACTTTTTCGCGTTAGTTCTTTTTACAATTCTATTATTTCTTTCCTGCAGTCGTGCAGGATGGGATAAAATTTCTTCGGTACCTGCGGAAATCGTTAGCTCAGAATACCAGGTTCCTGAAGGGCTACCTGATGCCCGAGATTGGGAGAGCTATGTAGCGGATGATAAGCACCTGGATCACCTGCCTATGAAACGACTGCGAGTGAACTACCATTTCATGAATTCAGAAGATGGTACCCGCAACTACAACGAAAAAAAGGCGGGCGAATATGCTTACTACCTGACCCGGGACGCAAATGCAAAGCTTGCTGAAAATCAAGCCGCGCATCTCCCCTTGCATAATGACATCCCCGTTTACAAAGCACAATACAAGTACAGGAAAACAAGCTCGACCGGACAGGAGGGAAAGAAGGGAGTCTACGTTCACTATGATGATGAGAATTACTTTTATGTAAAACAGGGGAAGAACAAGAACATTGGAGATCGCACGGTCTTCAAGGAATATGGGGTTGACATGGAATCTATTATCAATGTTTTTATGATGCCTCATCATCCTGACTCTCTCAAGTCAAAAACTTATAGCGGGGGGCTCACCGGGGTTGCTTTGGGAATGCATACTAAGATCGTGACCACTTCACCAACAGAGGTAGATGCCTGGAAAAATTGCACAAACTTCAATCATGAGTTAGGACATATCCTTGGGCTTCCTCACTCCTGGGGAAATGATGGTTGTGATGATACACCACGGCATAATAATGAATGCTGGAATTTCACCAAGAATGGATCCAAATGTGATTCCCTGGTTTCAAACAACTTGATGAGTTATAATAATTTTCAAAATTCAATGACCCCTTGCCAGATCGGAAGAGTCCATATGAATATGGCCAATAACCGTTCGCGGATCCGAAAATATATCATGCCTGACTGGTGTACTTTTGACCCAGAGAATTCTATCACAATCTCTGAGAAGATCTATTGGACGGGAAACAAGGATTTACATACTGACATCATCATACAGGACGGAGCAGAACTGTACATATGTTCCCGGATCTCCATGGCACCGGGGAGCAGGATCATTGTTGAAAACGGGGGAAAGTTGATACTGGATAAAGCCAGGCTTCACAATGATTGTGGTGAGAAATGGCGAGGTATCTGGAAGTCTAAAAAGGGCAAGTCTGAGATTATTTTTATGAATAACCCTCTGTTGCAGGATATTCAGGGCCAAACGGAAAACCCTGAAAGTTAGTATTCCAGTACCACTCCAATAGTAGGAAGTATGGTACCAGTGGCATCGTTGATGGTCTTCAACTTATATCTCCAAAGATCCTGAGGATCATCCGGATTTATAATGGTTCCTGTACCTATGGGTCGGCCATCCATATCAAGGTCACGGTCCAGGATCAATTGCTCATTGCCGACCGCATTTCCAGTCAGGTTTTCAATATCCAGATAAAGGTTGATGCTTAAATTCTTGAGAAACCATTTTTTATCAATACGAAGGTCGACGGTATTAATTGCATCTCCCCTTTCAGAATTTAGGAGGCTAAAGTTTCGAAGTCCGGCTGCATTCCTGTCCCAATTGCTGACAAGGCTCGACTGATTAGCGTCAAAGGGAGTTATTGGCAAGGCTGATTGATACCGCAAGGCTATCCCAATTTCCCAATTCTTTCCAAACTGTTTGCCCAGGGTAAGATTTGCAATATGCCTGGAATCCCAGCTCGAGGGAAGGTAGTTTCCATCTGAGTCCTGGAACTCGCTTCGTCCAAGAGTATAAGATGCTATCCCATAAAACCCTTTGAACAATCGTTGCTGAAAAAGCAATTCCAATCCATAACTCCTTCCATCATTATTGAAAGTAGCAGGTTCATTTCCGATGATGCCGAAATCGCCACCCAGATTTGCCAGGCTGATGCTATCTCTTAACAGGAAGGGGTAATTGTAATATCTTTTCCAGTAGCCCTCCAAGGTGAATTTTGAAGCACTTGCTGTGTTCCACTCGAGGCCGGCAACTACCTGGTCATTTCGGATGTAATCAGCTCCCAGGTTCTTATTGACCAATACTCCATCCTCCTTGTAGCCCAAAACAGTATAGGGTGGCAATTGATAGTAAACACCGGAATTGAAATTTATGGAGAATGAATTTGACAGGGCGAAGGCTAGCGAAGCTCTGGGGGAAAAATGTTGAAATGGGTTAGACATTTCACTTGAATAGGAATTGCCATCATACCTAAGCCCAACAGATATGGTTAGCCTGTCCTCCATCCATTTTCTGCTTAGCTGACCAAAAAAGTAATACTTGGAAAAATCTAAGTCAGAAAAGTAATCTACAGTTTCCGGACCGCTGGAAGTATAGATCCGGTTGAAGGTAGAATTGTTGTATTTGACATACTCATAGCCGGCTCCAAAATTGACTTTGTAGTTATCAAAGCGGCTGGTTTTTTCGACCCGGAATTTATTTTCAATCTCCTGGCTCTTATAATTCAGGATCAAATTCTCCGGATCCGTATCATCATTTCTAAGGTATTTTGTGGCTTCATTATTCAGCATGTTCCTGCTCAGCACAAAAGTGAGGTATCCGTTTTCCTGGTATCGTTTATAAACTAGCCCATTTGTGTAATTCCATTGATTGTTAACCGGCAAGGCATCCAGGATATATTGCTGCTCTTCGGTTTCATTTGCTTCCAGGTTTAGTTCAAAATTATCGATTGCCCCCAAACCGAGAAAGTAGATCTCGCTTTTTTCATCCAGCTTGAACTTCAATTTTGCCTGAAAGTCGTTGTAGATCGGAAGGAAGGGAAGGTCTAAAGCTTTGAACAGGAACTGGAGATAAGACCTCCGGCTTGATAAGATGAAATTCCCTTTTTCACCTACGGGTCCCTGAAGGGTAGCACCAAAATCACTTGCTCCTACAATAGCAGAAACGCCAAGGCGGTCTGTTCGACCATCCTTTTGTTTGAAGTTAAATACTGAGCTGAGTGCATTTCCTCGATTGGCAGGAAAGGCACCACTATAAAAATCTACCTCGCGGATAAAATCTACATTGATCAATCCTACTGGTCCTCCGGATGCCCCCTGGGTGGAAAAGTGATTTATGTTTGGCACCTCCACATCATCCAGATAAAATCGGTTTTCATTCGGGGCTCCGCCCCTTATGATTAGATCGTTTCTAAAGGAGGCTGTACTTGTCACTCCGGGAAGGCTTTGGATAACCCGGGAAATATCCCGGTTGGCACCCGGATTCCTTCGGATCTCAGATACCCCGATCGAGCGAAGCGAAACCGGACTTTCTTCAGTTTTTCTAAATGGTGAGGCCTTGACAACTACCTCCTCCAGGTCCAGGGAAGCTTTCTCTAATTGAAAATCAACTTGCACTGGCTTATTATTATAAACCTGGATCTCGTACAAAATCACTTCCTGGAAGCCTACAAAGCTAGCCCGAACATTATACACTCCAGGTTCAAGCCCCTCTACCCGATAGTTCCCATCAAGATTGGTGGTTGCCCCCTTATCTGTACCTAGGACAAGTACATTTGCAAACGATATGGCCTCGTTCGAAAATTTATCATTGACTGTACCTTGAATAATTCCCGATTGACCAAAGCCAATGGCTGGAAGTAGAAAGAAAAGAAGGTATCGCATTTGACAGATTATATTTGCAAATAACAGAAAGATCTGGTGATGGTTTATCTTATAAGGGATATTAAAAAGATAATTTTCAACCTTCGAGACCAGCCACTGTTTATATGAAAAATCTATCATGAAAAACGGCCTGCAGC
>JABDJM010000216.1 GCA_013002475.1 Saprospiraceae bacterium
TATATGGCCAGGGCTTCCATGTGATAGCTCCCTGGAATAAAATGTTTGTTTATGATATCCGCGTGGCAGAGGATGAACAACAAATGGATGTCCTTTCTAAAAATGGGCTGGAAATAACCATTGAAATGAGTTACCGGTATAAGCCAAAACCTGACCAAATTGGCTATCTGCACCAGGAGGTGGGATCGGATTATTTAAATCGGATTTTGGTCCCGGAGATTAGGTCGGCAACAAGAGAAGTAATTGGTAAATATCTCCCTGAGGAACTGTATTCCACTAAGCGGGATGCTATTCAAGACGAGATATTTAACCAAACAATGAAATCAATTGATACAAAACACCTTCTTATCGATGCAGTTTTAATTCGGGAGGTTCGATTGCCTGAAAAACTGACCCAGGCCATTGAACGTAAATTGGAAGAAGAGCAGGGATCATTGCAAATGCAATATCGATTGACAAAAGAACGTCAAGAAGCAGAAAGAAAGATTATTGAAGCCGAAGCAAAGGCCCAGGCAAATAGAATTCTTAATCAGAGTTTGACAGCTAACATCCTAAGGGATAAAGGGATTGAGGCCACATTGGAATTGGCAAATTCACCCAATTCAAAAGTTATCATTGTGGGTGGTGGTGAAGAAGGGCTTCCTTTAATATTGGGAGGTCAATAGGGATCTACAAAATCCATGCGCTTGACTAGGGCAAAGGTCTCATCATCTAATTGGAGATATCCCTGGTCGTAGCAAAAGTGATATACCTTGCCGGCTTTGGTCCGGTATTGATTCGTAAAGTAATGTAAGTTAAATCCGGCTCGGGAGAGGGTAGTTAAGTTCACCTTTGTTTTCCCGGTCGGATTTAATTTTTTGAGAATGCGGTGATTCTTTCGAAGCGTATTATTAATGTTCCGCATAAGGTTGGTGCTATCCTTGTTTTGCTTATTGTGATATACATTCCGGCAATCATCTCCGCAAAACTTCTTATCTATTCGTCCCGAAATTTTGATTCCACACTCCAGGCATTTCCTTGACTTTGTCATATCTATATACGTTTACAAACGTTTACAAACGAAAGTAAACATTTTTTATACGAATCTCAGGTAAAAGCCATCCTAGGTTTGCCGAACATTTTTCATCAAAATTTTAACGTTATGACAATTCGAAATCACGTACAGCTTGTTGGTAATCTTGGAAAAGATCCGGAGGTCCGCACCTTTGACAATGGTAATAAACTGGCCAAAGTAAGCCTGGCAATATCCAACCAGTATAAGAATGGGCAGGGTGAATTAGTGCAGGACACGCAATGGTTGAATTTGGCTGCCTGGGGGAAAACAGCAGAATTAATGGAAAGTCTTTGCACTAAAGGTGCTCAGATAATGGTGTCAGGTAAGCTCGATTCCGGTAACTACCAAACAAAAGAAGGTGAGAAAAAGTATTATACCCAAGTTGTGGTAAATGAATTCTACCTGATGAATAGGCCCACCTCCAAATAATCGAAAGGGGCGGGAAGCCTCTCGCCCCTTGTTGATTTTATACTTAGTTACCTGTATCTTGACCGGAAGAACCTCGGACACCCCCTGCTCCGGTATACAAGACAAAACTATGAACGAATCCACGCAGGGGACAATCTATATTGTCCATGACTACTTTCTCATTAACGAAGGCCTTCAAAAATCCCTTCGACCACTCACAGAAAATTTTCAATTAACTCTTAAGATTCCATATTCTTTTCAGGAATTACCTCGAAGGGCGATACTGATTTGTGGTCCAGATAGTTTGTTGAATTATACATACCGCGGAGAATTGCATCCTGTCCTAAAAGAGAAGAAATGTAAGGTCATTCTTCTCACTGACGAAAATTCTAAGCCTGACCCAAATCACCTAATGGAAATCCACATCAAGGCCGTGGTTCATTCAAATGTGGAAACCAAGGAACTCCAAAGTATTATCCGATTGGTGAATGAGGGGAAAACATACGTTTCACCTGAATTCTATAAGACAAAAGAGCCCAGGCTCGTAGCTATCAAAACCGATCTTAAACATTTGTCAAATGTAACCGATAGAGAACTTCAGGTTTTGAGATGCATTACAAATGAAATGACCAATAAGGAAATTGCAAAGGCCTTATTTATTTCTCCAAGGACGGTTGAAACGCATCGGAGAAATTTGATACAAAAACTAAAGGTTAAATCCTCAGTTGGGCTGGTTAAGAAGTATTTGCAGTCTCCAGGGATGTGATCTAACCTCCCTGATATTTCACTTCTCCACCCACTATGGTGTAGAGTACTTTGGCATCCAGGATTCTTTCTTCCGGACAACTCAGGAGATTTTCAGAAAGCACAACCACGTCTGTCAACTTTCCAACCTTTAGGGATCCTTTGATCTTTTCTTCAAATCCTGCATAAGCATTTCCTAAAGTATAGGAATACAGGGCTTCGGCCCTGGTCATTTTTTGCTCTTCGAAGAAAGTCATTTCAGGAGCTGTTCTCTTCCTGGTAACGGATGCATACAGACTAGGTAGAGGATCGACATCCTCCACTGGAGCATCGGTACCATTCGCTATGACCACTCCGGCATCTAATAAAGACCTCCAGGCATAACCACCTTCTTGCGCCCTCTTTGTTCCTAGCCTCTTCACTACAAATGGGGCATCAGAAGTGCAGTGGATACCCTGCATGGAGGCAATGGCACCCAAGCTGGCAAATCGTTTAATATCATCAGGATGCAGATGCTGGGCATGTTCTACCCGCCATCTCCAATCTGTTTTTTCCGGCTTACTATTCTTACTCTTTTCAAAAATATCAAGCACCTCCCTGTTGGCCCGGTCTCCGATCGAATGCACACACAGCTGCATATCATGTTCTAAACTAAGCCCAGCGATCCGTTCTACTTCCGCCGTTTCCGTGGTGTTTTGTCCCTTGAACCCAGGCCGGTCTTCATAATCTTCCAGTAACCAGGCTCCATGAGCACCCAAGGCCCCGTCGACCTCAGTCTTGATTGCCCTGCAGGTAAAAAATTCATCTCCAGCCCCGATGATCGGGAAGCCTTGCATGTTATTTTCCATTTGTTCAAAGGAATGTCGTAGCATCACCCAAAGCCTAAGATCCAGTTCCCCCTTTTCAGCCATTTCCTTATACCAGTCTATATCCTCATAAGATGATCCAGCATCCTGAAAACTGGTAATCCCTTTTGCAAGGCATTCCTGCTGCGCTGCATCGGTGTACAATCTCCACACAGCTTTTCTGGCTTCGTCTCCCTGAGCAGCCAGGTAATCGGTATAGGCTTGCCGAATTCGGGTCGCCGCCCTTTCCTCAAAAACCCCGGTAGGTTCTCCAAATTGATCCTTTATGATCTTTCCGCCGGGAGGATCTGGTGTCTCCCGTGTGATCCCTGCAATCTCCATGGCTGCAGAATTTGCAAATAGTCCGTGTCCACTTGCATGAAATAAGACAACTGGATGGTCGGGGGAAATACTATCCAAAGAATACTTGGTTGGATAGCCCATGATAGAAAGCGGCGGAAGTGAATCCCATTTTTCCTGATGCCAACCTCTACCTTCGATCCAGGAACCTTTGGGAATTTCAGGGACTTTTGCCTCAATTTCAGAAAGTATGCTCTCCCAACTTTTGTTATCCAGAAAGTTTAGATTCTGCGCCATCCTTCCCACGCCATTAAAGTGTCCATGCCCTTCAATAAAACCTGGCATCGCAAAGCTTCCCTTAAGGTCAATTAATTTGGTTTTGGATCCTTTCTTGGCCAGACACTCCTCATCTTCCTTTGAAAGAAAGGAAATCCTTCCTTGGGTACTAACCAGGCAACTGCAGATTTTTCCTTCTTCAATAGTATGGATATCTCCATTATAAAGGATCATGTCAGGGTCCAGCCCTGAGTTACATGAATGAAGGATAAGGACGAAGAAGAATGATAGAGGAAAAACGATTCTCATAAAAGCCAAGGTTTGTTTAGAGTTGTTGGGGTGATAAACAAAGAAAAGCATTCTCCCCATATAGAAAGAATGCCTTCTCGAACGCGTTATGCGTACCAATAGTTTTTCTTAATAACCTCGAATTTATACCGGTGATTGGGACGCCAGCGGGTGCTGACTTTCAAGTATTGAAAGTAGAAAAGGAGAAAAATGAAAAAAATACACAGTTGCCATGTTTTTTACTTTAATAAATCAATCTAATTGTCTATTTATTTCCATAAAATGTTGGATAACACACTATTAATTTTTCCCTAAGTAATACATTTGTTATCTTGATTATGTACTCTAGAACGATATGGATTTAATAAAGGAATTAGTCAGGGTGATAAGACCACAGTCCCTACGAAAGATTGAGGTCTTATCAAATAATCCGGAGAAGCCGTCCAAACTGCAAAGTTTGTATAGCGAAATCTCTTCGAATCCTTCCGGGACAGAAGAGGAATGGGCTCGTTCGGTATTAGATCAGGATGCTTCCTCGAGTGCTTATAGGCAGTTAAAATCTAAGCTGACAAAAAAGCTGATCAATAACCTTTTTCTAACGGACCCAAATGAGGCCCAATTCAATAGCTATGCAAAGGCTTATCTGAATGGTCGGAAACTGGTTTACGCAGTCAATATTCTTTCAAGAACCGGAGCGAGAGCCGCGGCGAAAATTCTTGCGGAAAAAGCCTTTAGGTTGGCTGACAAATACACGCTAAGTTTTTTAGCCTTGGAATCTTTACAACATCTCTGGAATCATGCAGTCGTAAGCATGGATAGAAAAAAGATCCGGTATTATTCAGAGAAGTATGAAAGGTTTAACAACATCAGGCAGCGAGAGATGAAGGCCACCCAATTTGTATTGAAGGCCCGACAGATCGAAATTGATTTTCAGGATTTTGATGATGAAGAAATTGAAGAGCTCATTCAAGAGGTGAGATCTCTATTTCCCGAGAAAGGAGATCCAGACTTATCTGTCTCATTTATTGCTGATATATACTCAGCCCATACCATTTTATTGAGGGTCAGAAACAAAAACCTTGATGTCATAAGGTATTCAACTGAGGCAATAGAACATTTAAAGTTATTCCATTTCATTCCCGCAATTTTTCAGCTGTCATCTTACATGAACATCCTTAGGGCTTCCATCTCATTAAAAGAGTACGAGCACGGAGGGCGAGTCAAAGAAGAGATTCTACAGTTGTCGCAAAACATTAAGGGCATAAATAAAATATTCATCTACCAAAGGTTGATCGAGTTTGCTCTGCAAACTGAACGGTACGATGTTGCATTGGAGATTTATACCCAGGGGACGAGTTTTCCGATCTTCAAAAAGGCACCTTCATACCTGGCTGAAACATTCCGAATATTTGCAGCATACCTGAGCATCTTGATAGGGGAGGGTATGCTGGAGGATCCCCAGGGAACCCTGTCCCGGAATTTCCGAATGGGAAAATTTATGAACTCCAAACTGGAGATCACCAAACTTAAGGAGGGGCAATATGTTGGCTTTTTATTAGTCCAAATAATTTTCTTCCTGAAAAGAAAAGATTTCGAAGAAGTGATAGATAGGGTAGATAGTATGTCCTCTTATGCAAGCAGAAATTTGAAAAATGCCCGGACGATTAGAGCTTACTATTTCACTCGTATGATTGAGACCTTGCCCAAATCGGATTTTCATTTATCAGCTGTGCAAAGAAAGAGTGAAAGGTGGATAAAAAAGCTTGTGGAAAGCC
>JABDJM010000230.1 GCA_013002475.1 Saprospiraceae bacterium
CGAACTCTCGGGCGGCTTCTTTTACTGCGATCTGTTCTTCGTTGAATTCAAATATCACGTCTTAAGTATTTGATGGGTAAGCTAATTTCAGACTGCAAATTTACGGCTTTCCTTCTTATCCCTCCTCTATGACTTCCAAAAGAGATCGAAAAGCCAGCACCTTGTCTCCATACCTTTCCTGATGTTCTTTTTGCAATTCAGGGGCATGATTGACCTGATAAAAGTGCAAGGTTTTGGTATCCTCACAAATGTACTGGATACTATAGGTTATGCCCTCTTCAGCCTGCCTAAGCAATTGGCAGATCCTATAGGATTTAAAACAACCAGTGTCCATTACATCTGGAATATGAATGGCCTTCATCCAGGCAAGCCAGTCCTCATGGACATCAGTATCTACATTAAGGGTTACGTTATAAAGGATCATGGCTAAATATCGTCGCCACGCAATGATCGGAATTTTTTCCTTGCTAAAACAGCAAAGGTGCTACCAGAATACTCAATGAAAAGCTTCTCGAAAAGTTCACTTGCTTTTGGACTGTCATTAAGTTGCTCCAAATACAAATTCGCCATTTCATAGAGGCTGTTGTCGGCCCGGATCTCATCTGGATAATCCGCAATTATTGTCTCGAATAAGGAGATGGCTTTCGAGAACTCTTTCTTTTTTATAGCGATTTGAGCTTTTGAGTACAGGACATCGTCTTCCAGGGAATGACCTGGGAAGCCGGCCTTCAACTCATCCAGCTTTTCAAGTGCCTCCGGAAGTCGGTTTTGGAAGATCAATAATTCGGCATCCGCATATTGGGAAAGTGCCATCTCGCTGGTATCCAAGCCTAGATTATCCAGAATGAAAACCGACAGATCAAGCGCATCGTTTGCGATCAATTTACTGGTAGAAGATTTCAACACATCAAACTGCGCCTGCGCCCACTGGAAGTCAGCGGAGAAGAAACTGAGCCTAGCATTTCGAAAGCGCGCTTCATGCCCCAACAATTCCTCATCAAATTCTTTGTCAACCTGTGAATACAATAGGGTGGATTCCCAGATATCTCCCAGCATCAAATAAAAATCACCCAGGCTTAATTTTGCCTCGGCCCTTTCTTTGGCTTCTAATCCCGGAAATGCTATGAGATCATTAAGTAGTTGAATGGCGGATTCAAGATCGTTTAGAAAGAAAGCCTGAAGGTCCGCGTATTCCTTTACGATGGTGGCCGTTTGTTTTCCATACCCAAACTCAGTAAGAAAAACTTCATACTCCTGCTCCAGAACCTCCAGGTCAGCGGGTGAATAATCGTAGCCCTCTGTAAGCTGGATTCTTTTTGTTCGTAGTAATTCTCTTTTTGAAGGCAGGTAAAAACTACTTTGCGGGCCCTGTTCCTGAATGACATAATCAAAGCCTGAGATGCCCGTTGCATAGTCTCCATCTTCGACCGCAAGGCTTGCCAATTGGTAGGGTCTTAATCCATTTTCTTTTAATCTCTTGTCGAGAGCCTTTTCCTGACGGAGGGCGGATGCATAATCCTTTTGTTGGACAAATGACCAGGAAAGAAGCTCGATAAAGGCAACATTGTTCTTTGCTGTTTGGATTCTTTCATAAAGCTGTGCCTGCAATTCATCATAATCCTGTTCATATAAGTATCGCTGAAAAAGAGTTTTGAGAGATCGGATCCTACTGGGATTCCCTTCCAGACTATTCAGATAATGGCTGATCATTTTATCGGACTCACCTTTCTGGCGATAAAGATCTCCGAGGTTATAGGAGAAGACCTGGTTATCTTTTAGGAGCTTGGCTCCCTGCTCATAACTTCTGACTGCCAGGTCATATTGGGTATTAGATCGAAAGGCATTGGCCAGGCGGACAATAGTATACCGGTCCGCAGGCATTTTCTTTATGGCCAGTTCGTATTGTCTTTCAGCTTCATCCAGGTTTCCCTGAGCCTCAAAAAGAGATCCATAGGTTACATACAATTGGATCTGCTTTGGATTCTTCTTAAGCTGCTTCTTTATTTCGTTTTCTGCTGTATTGAAATCCTCCAATTCTGCCAGGCAATCTATGTACTTGTCAAAATAATAACCATTGCTGGGTGTCTCCTGGGCGAGCTTTTGATAAAGAGCTCCTGCCTTTTCAAATTCTCCGTTTAGAAAATACTGTTGTGCCAGCTTGGATTCCTGAGCCAACACGGAGGAGGAGAAAAGAAGAAATATGAATGGGAATAATAATCCTTTCATGGGACAAATATGCTTACTTTTCAACGCTTTGGGGGCTTAAAAGTTGCTTTGCGGCCCTGGCATCCAATAAATAAAAAAGGCTTGTTCAGGACTGAACAAGCCTTTTTTATCTTGGAATTCCCTTTTTACTCTAGGCGGAATTTCACCGGAAGGTTGAAATACACCTTCACTGACTTTCCTCTTTGCTTACCTGGAATCCATTTAGGCATTTTTTCCACTACCCGAAGAGCTTCATTTCCACACTGAGCTCCGATATCCCGAACAATTTCAGGCGCTGTTACAGATCCGTCTTTGTCAACTACAAAACGGATTACAACCGTACCTTCTACCCCATTTTCACGTGCGATCGGTGGGTACTTGATATTTCCATAAATGAATTTGATCATTTTTTCCTGAGCACAAGCCTTTTGTGCAGCCTTATCAGATTCTCCCTCACATCCTGGGAATCGAGGCATTTCCTCAACCACCTGGAAGATCTCTTCCACTTTAGGCTTAGGCTTTGGTTTTGGCTTAGGCTTAGGCTTAGGAGCTCTTTTTACGGTATCCTTAACCACTTCAATAACTTCTTCGGCGATGATCTCCTGAGATTCGAATTTTGGAGGATCTTCCACAATCTCCTCATCTGGTACTTCCTCGATCACCGGTGGTGGTGGTGGTGGCGGTGGCGGAGG
>JABDJM010000233.1 GCA_013002475.1 Saprospiraceae bacterium
CATTTTTTCCCTTCTTTTTGGCTTTTTAGCTTTTTCAAACCCGTCTACCGCTCAGTTTGAGGCTGGGGTGATGGGGGGACTCTCCAACTATGCCGGAGATATTACTAATCAGAATGCCTGGTTTGCTGCTGGAGATTATAACGCAGCTCTTGCCTTTTTTGGACGATATACGGTTCATCCACTGGTGGCTTTGAGGCTTGGTTTCAACTACACTTCGATTTCAGCTGCCGACAATAAGACAAACGATGGCTTCAGGCTTGACAGAAATCTAAGCTTTAGGTCCAAGATATACGAGGTGGCCTTCATCGCAGAGTTTAACATTTTAGGCTATCAGCCTTATAATTTGCAGCGGCCCTGGTCTCCCTATGTTTTTGCTGGAGTGGCAGGATACTATTTTAATCCTCAGGCTCAACTGGATGGCGTGTACTATGACTTGCAGCCCTTGGGTACGGAGGGGCAGGGTTTGGATGGATATGAGGCTCCGTATAACCTTACACAGGTTAGCTTCCCGATCGGCGGAGGTGTAAAATATGCCTTGAACGATCAATGGAATATTGGACTTGAATTAGGTGGTCGCAAAACCCTTACGGATTATCTGGATGACGTATCCGGGGCTTATGTCGATGATGCAGTGATCCTGGAGGCCAAAGGAGCAACAGCTGCAGCCCTGGCCAACCGGTCCGGGACGCCTAAAAATTCAAGTGATAACCGTGGAAACCCAGATGGCAAAGACTGGTACCTAATAGGCGGTATTACGATATCCTATAACTTTACTGATAATGGACTTGTTGGAAGCCGGGGCCGCAGCCGCGGTGGCAAAAAAGGATGTCCTACCAATTTTTAACATAAAGATCAAGTTTAAACAAGTTAGCTCTCCGTATTCACGGAGGGCTTTTTTATTTATGTATATTTCCTAGCCAATCCATTCATCATGAGCGGGTCTCCTATCGAAATTTTACGGCGTGTTTGGGGCTACGAAAGTTTTCGTCAGCCACAAGGGGAGATCATTGACCATGTGCTGGAGGGCAGAGATGCCCTGGGATTGATGCCTACTGGCGGTGGAAAGTCCCTGTGCTATCAATTACCAGCCCTATGCCTTCCCGGTTTGACTCTGGTGATTTCACCTCTAATCGCCCTGATGAAAGACCAGGTAGATCAGCTTAAAGCTCGTGGGGTAAAAGCCGAGGCGATCTTCAGCGGCCTGAGGAAAGGCGATATAGAGAGGATCCTGGACAATGCTATGCTTGGGCATACGAAGCTCTTGTATTGCAGTCCGGAACGTCTCAAGTCGGCAGCCTTTTTGGGAAGGCTACCCAGAATGCCTTTGAGTCTGATCGCTGTAGATGAGGCGCATTGCGTTTCTCAATGGGGGCATGATTTCCGTCCTGCCTATTTGGATATTGCTGAAGTGCGCTCCGTGCATCCAAAAATTCCGATGTTAGCCTTAACCGCAAGTGCCACCACCGAAGTTGTAGAGGATGTGCTTACGCAGCTTCGCCTCAACGAAAAGAAAGTTTTCAAGACGAGCTTTGCACGAGACAATTTGTCCTTCGTAGTCATTCATCAGGAAGGAAAATTGGAAAAGATTCTTGAGATCCTGAATAAGGTTCCTGGCTCTGCCATCATTTATGGGGGCACAAGAAGAGGCTGTGTCGATATTGCCACCTTTTTACAAAGAAGGTCTGTTTCCGCAGAATCCTATCATGCAGGCTTTACCGGAGAGGATAGACAAAAAAAGCAGGACCGCTGGCTAAGAGGGGATGTCCGGGTCATAGTCGCCACCAATGCCTTCGGAATGGGAATCGACAAAGCCGATGTGCGGTGTGTAATTCATGCTAGCATTCCGGATAGCCTGGAATCCTATTATCAGGAATCCGGAAGGGCAGGTAGGGATGGTAAAAAAGCATTTGCCGTTCTGTTGTACACAGCCAAGGATAAGAAATGGCTGGAGGAAAATTGGAGGCAGAGATATCCCTCTTTCAAAGATCTGAAAAGGATCTACCAGGCCTTGTGCAATGCGTACCAGGTGGCGGTAGGTTCCGAGTCTTTCGAGTCCTATGATTTTGATCTGGTATCCTTTTGTAAACGTTATCGGCTACGTCCCGGACCTACTCATTATGGATTGGAGATCCTCTCCCGAGAAGGGTGGATAACCTTGTCGGAATCAGTCTTTCAACCTAGCCGGGTTATGATTAAAGTATCCAAGGAAAGATTGTACGATTATCAATTGAAAAACAAGGCTTTAGATAGCTTACTTAAAACCTTCTTAAGGACTTACCAAGGGGCATTTAAGCACTTGGTACCGATCAATGAACAGCAGCTATCTCGCTTCCTAAATTACTCAGAGCAGCAGCTTCAACAAGCACTCATTTATCTTCGTTCGGAGGGGATCCTTGAATACGTTCCGCGGAAGGACAAGCCGCAGATTTCATTCAGCCAACAGCGGGTCGCAGTCCGGGATCTGACTATCGATCAAAACAGGTATATCTTTTTAAAAAACCGAGCCTGGGAAAAGATGCAGGCGATGATCAATTACCTGGAAGATCCTCGTTGCAGGCAACAGCTAATTCTAGAATATTTTGGTTTAAAAGACGAAAAGCCATGCGGCCACTGCGATGTTTGCC
>JABDJM010000248.1 GCA_013002475.1 Saprospiraceae bacterium
AACAACGACCTCATCTGAATCCAAATAAGTTACATCGTATAATGAGTACCGGCCCTGAATTCTTTGAGACAAAGGCTCAACGATCTTCTCGTTATCTTTTAGAGCAGTGGTAGCAATTCCTCGAAGGGTCTTACAATCCACATCCCGGATTACAACATCCTGAGAAACATCCACCAACCTTCTAGTTAGATATCCTGCATCTGCAGTTTTAAGAGCCGTATCGGCCAAACCTTTTCTGGCACCGTGAGTAGAGATAAAGTACTCTAGTACTGACAAGCCATCCAAGAAATTTGAAAGGATCGGGTTTTCAATGATCGCCCCACCTGTATCACCAGATTTCCTTGGTTTTGCCATCAAGCCCCTCAAACCACAAAGCTGTTTGATCTGTTGCTTAGAACCCCTTGCACCGGAGTCAAGCATCATATATACTGAGTTGAATCCCTCTTTATGGGTTGCAAGCTCATTCAACAGATTATCTGTAATCCTGTTATCGGCAAAGGTCCACTTATCAATGATCTGATTGTACCGCTCATTGTTTGTGATCAATCCCATGTTGTAATTCTCCCAAACTTCATCTACCTCAGCCTGCGCCTCTAACAGGGTTTTAGCCTTAACAGTAGGAGTGATCAAGTCACCTAAGTTGAAGGAAAGACCTCCTCTGAACGACCACTGGAATCCCATTTCTTTGATCTCATCAAGGAATTCAGCAGTTACCTTAAAGTTTGTTAAGCGGATAATATTGCTGATTACCCTTTTAAGGTTCTTCTTGGTAAGAAGATCATTTACATAAGGTACTCCCTCAGGTACAGCCTGGTTAAAGATGACACGACCTACGGTACTTTCAACCATCTCGCGGCCCCAATTGCCCTCTTCATTCAATGTTGAAACACGAACTTTTATGGCGGCATGAAGGTCAACTTTGCCTTCGTTGTATGCAATTAGTACTTCCTCCGGAGAATAGAACTTGTATCCGGTTCCTTTAGGAATTTCTCCGGTCTCAGTAGTAGTTCTTTCTTTTGTCAGGTAGTACAATCCAAGGACCATATCCTGAGAAGGAAGAGTGATCGGGGATCCATCTTGTGGATTAAGCATATTGTGGCAAGCCAACATCATGACCTGCGCCTCGAGAATAGCTCCGTGACTTAGCGGCACGTGAACAGCCATTTGATCACCATCAAAATCGGCGTTGAAGGCTCCACAAACTAGTGGGTGAAGTTGGATCGCCTTTCCTTCAATCAATGTTGGCTGGAAAGCCTGAATTGAAAGCCGGTGAAGAGTCGGAGCTCGGTTTAACATCACGGGGTGTCCTTTTAGAATGTTCTCAAGGATTTCCCAGATCACCGGATCTTTCCGATCAACTAATTTCTTTGCAGACTTAACTGTTTTAACAATTCCTCGTTCTATCAGCTTTCGAATTACGAAAGGCTTGAACAATTCAGAGGCCATTTCTTTTGGAATACCACATTCATGTAGTTTCAGAGTCGGTCCAACCACGATCACAGATCGTCCTGAATAATCAACCCTTTTCCCTAGTAGGTTCTGACGGAATCGTCCTTGTTTTCCTTTTAGGATATCAGAAAGAGATTTCAGTGACCTTCCACCTTCTGCTTTAACCGCATTCGATTTTCGAGAGTTATCGAAAAGCGAATCCACAGCCTCTTGCAACATCCTTTTCTCGTTACGAAGGATAACTTCCGGTGCTTTGATCTCTAGCAATCGCTTCAAGCGGTTATTTCTGATAATGACCCTACGATAAAGGTCGTTCAGATCAGAAGATGCAAATCGTCCACCATCCAGAGGAACCAAGGGGCGAAGCTCCGGCGGTACTACTGGCAGGAATTGGATCACGGCCCATTCAGGTCGGTTTTCAATTCTTGTTTGACCATCACGGAAAGATTCAACCACTCTCAACCTCTTAAGTGCTTCAGATTTTCTCTGCTGAGAAGTTTCTGTTGCTGCCTGGTGTCGAAGTTGATACGAAAGTTCATCCAAGTTAAGCCTGGCCATCAAACCATGGACAGCCTCTGCTCCCATTTTGGCTATAAACTTTTGTGGATCCTCATCATCCAGCATCTGGTTCTCCTTTGGAAGATTTTCCAGAATTGCTAAATATTCCTCTTCGGTAATTAAATCCATTTTTGCCACGCCATCTTCCTCCTTCACTCCCGGTTGGATTACGACGTATCTTTCATAATAAATAATCGTCTCCAGCTTTTTTGAAGATAAACCAAGCAGGTATCCGATTTTATTTGGCAAGGATTTGAAGAACCAAATATGAACTACAGGCACAACAAGTTTGATGTGTCCCATTCGTTCTCTTCGTACTTTCTTTTCTGTAACCTCCACACCACAACGGTCACAAACGATCCCTTTATAACGGATCCTCTTGTACTTTCCGCAATAGCATTCGTAATCTTTCACAGGACCAAAAATCCGCTCACAGAACAAACCATCTCTTTCAGGTTTGTACGACCGGTAATTAATGGTCTCTGGCTTCAACACCTCACCATAGGATCTTTCCAGGATATCATCCGGAGAAGAAAGGCTAATAGTGATAGCGTCAAAGGTTTTCTTTTGCTTATGATTCTTTTTAAATGGCATAGCTTAAGAAATATTTAGGGAGTGTTTAATCAAATTTTACATCTAGAGCCAATCCTCTCAATTCATGTACAAGTACATTGAATGATTCGGGAATATTTGGCTCAGGGAGATTATCTCCTTTTACAATGGCTTCGTAAGCCTTCGCACGACCGATAATATCATCCGACTTAATAGTCAGCAACTCCTGAAGGATCGAACTTGCACCGAATGCTTCCAGTGCCCAAACTTCCATCTCTCCAAAACGCTGTCCACCAAACTGAGCTTTACCACCCAACGGTTGCTGTGTGATCAAGGAGTAAGGTCCAATAGATCTTGCGTGCATCTTATCATCAACCATGTGAGACAGTTTCAACATGTAGATAATACCGACAGTTGCTTGCTGGTGAAATCTGTCTCCAGTTCCGCCATCATACAGATAGGTCTGACCCAACTGCGGAAGACCGGCTTGATCGATATAATCACTTATCTCGGATGCTTTGGCACCGTCAAAAATTGGAGTGCCAAACTTCATTCCCAGCTTTTCTCCAGCCCAACCAAGAACTGTTTCGAAAATCTGTCCAAGGTTCATCCTTGATGGTACACCCAGTGGATTCAAAACAATATCTACAGGTGTTCCGTCTTCAAGGAAAGGCATGTCTTCAACCCGAACAATACGAGAAACAATTCCCTTATTTCCATGACGACCGGCCAACTTATCTCCTACTTTCAGCTTTCTCTTCTTGGCCATGTATACTTTTGCCAGCTTAAGTACACCAGCAGGTAATTCATCACCAATGGAGATATTGAACTTCTCACGTTTGTATCGTCCAACCTCTTCATTAACCTTAATGCTGTAGTTGTGAAGCAGGCGGGCAATTAATTTGTCAGTATCACTATCTCCAGTCCAGTTGGAATAGTCCACCGTATTGAAATCTAATTTTTTCAATATGGTAATGGAGAACTTCGTCCCTTTAGGCATCAACTCTTCATTGTAAATAGATCGAACACCCTGGGTGATCTTTCCTTTCACAAGGACAAGTAGCTTGTCAATAAGAATTGTCTTTAGCTCATTGAGCGCCACTGCATGCTCATCATCCAATTTTGCAATCAGCTCTTTTTCCTGTGTCTTTTGAACTTTATCCTTCTTCGCTCGAGCAAACAACTGCTTATTGATGATAATACCTTTCGTCGATGGAGGTGCTTTCATAGAAGCATCCTTGACATCCCCTGCCTTATCTCCGAAGATCGCCCTAAGAAGTTTTTCTTCAGGTGTTGGATCAGACTCCCCTTTCGGAGTAATCTTTCCTATCAGGATATCTCCTTCTTTCACCCAGGCACCAACTCGGATAATTCCATGCTCATCCAGATCTTTTGTTGCCTCTTCACTGACATTAGGAATATCATTGGTCAATTCTTCTTCACCAAGTTTTGTATCCCTTACATCCAATTCAAAGTGCTCGATATGGAGCGAGGTAAAAATATCCTCTCTAACAACCCTTTCAGAAAGCACAATTGCATCCTCAAAGTTGTAACCCTTCCATGGCATGAATGCAACCTTAAGGTTTTGACCTAAAGCCAATTCACCTTTATCTGTTGCGTATCCATCACAAAGGATCATTCCTTTTTTGACTCGCATCCCTCTTCGCACAATTGGCTTAAGATTGATACAAGTACCCTGGTTGGTTCTTCGGAATTTGGTAAGCTTGTAAGTCTTACGATTATCCTCAAAAGAAACAAGCTGATCCTCTTCAGTTCTATCATATCGAATGACGATCTCATTCGCATCTACATATTCAACAACTCCTTTTCCTTCTGCATTGATAAGCATTCGCGAATCCTCTGCAACTTTTCCTTCCAAACCTGTACCCACGATCGGGGAACTTGGTTTGATCAGAGGAACCGCCTGACGCTGCATATTCGAGCCCATCAGGGCTCGGTTGGCATCATCGTTCTCCAGGAATGGGATCATAGAGGCAGACACACCAACAATCTGGTTAGGTGCTACATCCATATACTCGATCTCCTTTGGTTCCAAAACTGGGAAGTCACCGTGCTCGCGGCATTTAACTCTATCGGAATGGAATACCCCTTTATCGCTAATAGGTGCGTTTGCCTGAGCGATCCTCTTGAAATCCTCTCCTTCTGCGGATAGGAATTGAACAGGGGATCTCAAGTCAACTTTTCCTTTGACAACCTTTCTGTAAGGAGTCTCCAGGAATCCCATCTTGTTCACTTTGGCGTGAACACAAAGTGTGGAGATCAATCCAATATTTGGTCCCTCCGGTGTCTCAATGGTACAAAGTCGACCGTAGTGAGAATAGTGAACATCCCTAACCTCAAATCCTGCTCTCTCTCTGGAAAGACCACCAGGTCCCAAAGCGGAGATCCTACGTTTATGAGTGATCTCTGAAAGTGGGTTGGTCTGATCCAGGAATTGTGATAGCTGGGACGTTCCGAAGAATGAGTTGATCACGGAAGAAAGTGTTCTCGCATTGATCAGATCGATCGGCGTAAACACCTCATTGTCCCGGACGTTCATTCGCTCACGGATCGTTCTGGCCATCCTGGCAAGACCTACACCAAATTGAGCGTACAATTGCTCCCCTACTGTTCGGACTCTCCTGTTAGACAGATGATCGATGTCATCAATCTCTGCTTTCTGATTCATCAGGCGAACCAAGTAGGTAACAATATGGATGATGTCCTCTTTTGTAAGGACAAGCGTCTCCATAGGTGTCTCCAGGTTAAGCTTCCTGTTAATCTTATATCGGCCAACCTCTCCGAGGTTGTATCTCTTGTCTGAGAAAAATAGTTTATCAATAATCCCTCTAGCAGTCTCCTCATCCGGTGGATCCGTACCTCTAAGCTGTCGATAGATATATACAACAGCCTCCATTTCGGAGCTTGATGGATCCTTCTGAAGGGTGTTATAAATAATGGAGTAATCTTCTTCAACATCACTTCGCTGAAGGATCACCGTATCCACCTCAGATTCAAGGATCAATTCGATGTTTTCTTCGTCCAGAATAACATCTCTTTCAAGGATGATCTCATTTCTCTCAATGGTGACCACCTCTCCAGTATCCTCATCCACAAAATCCTCATTCCACCTTTTCAGCAATCTGGCCGCCAATTTTCGTCCAACGGCTTTATTCAAATTCCGCTTTTTCGCTGGGATTTCTTCTGCCAATCCAAATAGATCAAGGATGGCTTTATCCGTATCATACCCAATTGCACGCAATAGGGTCGTTACTGGGAATTTCTTTTTACGATCGATGTATGCATACATCACCGTATTGATATCTGTAGCAAACTCCATCCATGCTCCCTTAAATGGGATTACTCTGGCGGAGTATAATTTTGTTCCGTTAGGGTGGTAGCTTTGTCCAAAGAATACCCCTGGAGATCTGTGCAGTTGAGAAACGATAACACGCTCTGCTCCATTGATTACGAAAGTTCCCTTAGGAGTCATGTAGGGAATGTTCCCTAGAAAAACATCCTGTACGATCGTTTGAAAATCAACATGCTCTTCATCGTTACAACTAAGCCTCAATTTGGCTTTGAGGGGAACAGAATATGTCAATCCTCGGTGCATGCACTCAGGGATGGTATATCTTGGAGGATCCACGAAGTAGTCCAGGAATTCCAGTACGAAGATGTTTCTCGCATCAGTAATAGGAAAGTTTTCCTGAAACACTCTGAAGAGACCTTCGTTTCCTCTATTCTCCGGCGTTGTTTCAAGCTGGAAAAATTCCATGAACGATTTCAACTGAATTTCTAGTAGATCCGGATATTCAGATGCGAGTTTAATCTTTCCAAAACTGATTCGACTCGCAGAAGCGCTAACAGTGCCTTTTTTTGCCATTGCAAGGGTAATTTTTATTCGAATGAAAAATCCCTCATTCGAGGAGGCTTAACACAAATTCAATTGACCATATAGAGGTCCCAGTGAAGCGATAAAGGCCTAGCCGAGGAATTCTCCTCAGCTAAGCCATTAATATCGTTGTCAGTTAAATACTGTGTAATACAATCTGAAATAAAGGGTTGGTATAAATTAAAGATTCGTTTGAAAAAAGCTCAATTACTTAAGTTCAACTTCGGCACCAGCCTCAGTTAAAGCAGCTTTTACTTTTTCAGCTTCATCTTTAGGTACACCAGCTTTAATTACTGCTGGAGCACTGTCTACCAATTCCTTTGCTTCTTTTAGTCCAAGTCCAAGAAGGCCTTTTACTTCCTTCACCACTTTCAATTTTGCAGCTCCTGCTGAAGCCAAGAAAATGTCGAAGTCAGTTTTTTCAGCGGCACCGGCGGCTTCACCACCAGCTGGTCCAGCAGCAACAGCGACAGCTGCAGCGGCAGGCTCAATGCCATGCTCCTCCTTAAGAATGTCTGCCAATTCAGAAACCTCTTTGATCGTAAGACCAACTAACTGATCAGCAATTGATTTTAAATCTGCCATTTTAAAATGGATTTAATTTTTTTACAAAAAATATATGCGTTTGTCTTGGAAGCCAAATTATTCTTCCCTCTGCTCCAAAGCCTTTAGTAAGCCCATAACTGTGCTTTCTCCACTCTTCAAACTGCTCACTAAATTCTTGGCTGGGGACTGCAGTAATGCTACCAATTCTCCCAACAATTCCTCTTTGGACTTCAGAGCCTTTAGGAAATTAAGTTGGTCATCACCAGTGTACACTTCTGCATCGATGTAGGCTGCTTTCAAAATGGGTCGCTCTCCTTCAGCTCCGCGGAAATCATCAATGATCCTTGCTGGAGTGTTTGCTGCTTCAGCAAACATCACTGCTGTAGGTCCTTTCAAAGATTCGAATAAGGATTTGTATCCTTTTTCTTCGGGAGCTTCCTCCATAGCCTTAATGGCCAAGGTGTTTTTTACAACCTTCATCTCCACACCATTCTCAAAACACTTTCTTCTCAGATCGTTGATCTGCTCAACGCTCATTGAGGAAGAATCAGTTAGGTAGAAAAACTGAGAACTACCAAACTTCTCCTTCAACGACTCAATAGCTGTTGCTTTCTCTGCTCTTGTCATTGCCAATTGTTTTTACGGATTATTTAATAGTTTTCGTATCCACCTTGATGCCAGGACTCATAGTACTGGCGATCGTAACAGATTTGAGATATATGCCCTTTGCGCTGGAAGGTTTCATTTTTACTAGTGTCATTAAAAGTTCCATTGCATTGTCCCTGATGTTCTCTGCTGAGAAGGAAACCCTCGCTACAGATGAATGGATAATACCGAACTTATCAACTCTAAATGAAATCTTACCTTTTTTTACTTCTGCTACTGCAGCTCCAACGTTAGGAGTAACCGTTCCGGTTTTGGGATTTGGCATAAGACCTCGTGGTCCCAAAATTCTACCAATCTTACCAACCTGTGCCATTACATTTGGCGCGGCGATCACAACATCAACGTCGGTCCATCCACCCTGAACTTTTTGGACTAAATCGTCCAATCCAGCATAGTCAGCACCTGCAGCTTTGGCTTCTTCCTCCTTGTCGGGAGTACAAAAGACCAATACGGTTTTGGATTTACCAGTTCCGTGTGGAAGGGACACGGTACCCCTTATAGCTTGATCCGCTTTTCGGGGATCGACGCCCAATCTAACGTGGACATCCACCGAAGCATCAAATTTGGTCGTGTTCACTTCTTTTACAAGTGCACAAGCCTCATCGATTGAGTAATGCTTTTCTGCATCAATCTTTGCTTCAGCAGCTTTTCGCTTTTTTGAAACTCTTGCCATCATTCAAAATTTTGAGGTCAATCACACAGATTTCTATGCTCCCTCGATAAAAAATTATGCTTCTCCGGCTGACTCCCCGGCATCCCAGGGTGCAGG
>JABDJM010000250.1 GCA_013002475.1 Saprospiraceae bacterium
GCATCTGACCAAACATAGTTACCCAAGGCTCCATTTGGAGATGGGTAAAGTCCATAATCCCAGCTGAGATCAAATTCATCAGTTATTAAGGTGGTTATTGATGTAATTGCCGCCGGATATCCATTCACAATGGTGTCCCGGCCATCTGAATTTGTCGTAGTATCTGAACCTGCCTGATAGGGAGATGAATCAAAGGCAGGTGGAGGATAAAAAACGGCAAAATAGTCCCCATTGGGTAAATCAGGAAAAAGGTAAAATCCTCCACTGGAGGTTACCGTAAATCCTGCGAATGCGTCAGAGGAGGGGTCGGGAACTCCGTCGCCATTGTCCCTATAGAGCTCAACGCGAACACCATTTAATCCGGGTTCCCCTGAGTTTTGAATTCCGTTTGAGTTAACATCTAACCATACATAATCACCATAAACGGCAGGAACTTGTGGTTCAATTCGGACACCTACTTTTAAGGGTTCACCTGGAAGCAATGTCTCATCATTGTCGGTCCTGGTAGCCAGGTAAGCGAAACTATTCCATGCAATTGAGTCAGGCAGTGGCCCTATACTATCGAGCACCTGGACAGGGGCTCTCATGGGCCAATTAAGCGTTAATTCATCTCCTGGATCCAGGATAATAGACCCAAAATCAAATTTCAATGATTGGACCGTGGAAATATCAGCAGGCGGGGTTGTACTCCAATTTGGAGCTTCGCATCCAGGAGGACCACTCGGAACAAAACCCTCCACATCGCGGCATGGATTGCCCGAGGTACTATAGTAAACAGTGACCCCCGGTGGGGCCACAACCGGATTAACCAGGTTGGGCCGCCATCGAGAGTATCTGGGTAATATATTTATGACGCCACTATCTCCTTCAAAAGGAAGTATATCAATGGCCACTATATCTTTCATTGCAACGGTTCCCTGGTTTCTGACCTGAAGTTGATAATCCGCAATACCACCAGGGACGGTATTAGCCACAGCAGGGAATTTCGAATAGAGACTATCTAATTGTCCCAATACCAATTTCTCGGATTGAAGAGAAACCGAGGTTCCGATCTTATAGGTTACATCGGTGCGATCATGACACAACGATTCAGAATAATCTCCATCCCCATCAAGATCATAGATATCCGTTTCCCCATCTTCATCGCAAACTCCAAAATCGATAGCATTTGTCACCTGGTGAAATCTGTTGCTTAGTATCTCATCTACTTCAACAGCATTCCCAAGGACAGCTTCAAAACGGATGTAGATCCTTCTGTTACTTTGTAGGTTGTAGGAGGAAGCTCCGGTAAAACTCCATCTAAGAAGTTCCCTACCGGTTCCGTTATAGTCAGGAATATTTTCAAATATTGGTGTAGGTGTTCCGCTGGGAGAATTTGAGACGTACCAGGATCCAGGAACGTAAGTCAAATCTTCATTTAGGAGGTCCATACCGATCGGATTAGGATAATCAATATCTGAGGAACCATCATTTTCGATCATGACCTCAAACTCTAAAACGTCTCCCGGATAGTAATACTCATCGTAAAATTGCCAGGACCCACTCGATTTAGCCCGAATCCTTTTATACGGATCGGCTTCGACCAGATAGGGTTCAACCTCTACCTGGTCACAATCCGAAGTAGAGAGAAGAGTGGTACCATCGTCCCCGTACAGGTAAGTGCAATTCACAACAAAATCCCCCGGTAAAACTGGAACCCCCAGTCGGGAGGTATCCAACATGTTTCCATACACTCTCGGCCTGTTTCCATCGTGATTGAAGCAGGGAGGCGTGCTACCAAAATCCCACATTAAGATGTGGACATATTCCCCTGCAGCCAGGGTAAGGTCTGTATCCCTTAGTCTGGTGTCAGATTGGGGAGGAAATGGTCCAGTCGGCCAGTCAGTCCAGGATGAGTTCAAATTTGTTTGGTACCGTACTATGACGTCATTGTGATAAGGAAGACGCCAACCTCCGGATTCTGTGGAAGTGAATTCCATTTGATCTGGGATCGTATCTATCATTACAAAACTGTCAAGTGGGACTGTACTTTCGTATTCAGGGATTAAAATGTAGTTAAAATTTTCACCCAGCCTTGTCAGGTTGTATCTCGAGTCATGTCTTTTATCCATGTCCAATCCTGAGCCATTTACCCGATCTACAGAAAGGTCAGTGCAATCCACTGCTGCCATGGAACTATCAGCATGCTCCGCAAATCCATAATCACAGTTTTGCATAAAATCTCCATCCACAAGGATCTCACCACCCAAGCCCGGGCTCACAAAATATCCATCGATGAATGGAAGAGTTCCGGCACTTCCAAAACTGGCTACGACATCCCCGAAATCCCAGGTAAGAGTGGTCACTCTTTCACCGTTCGTCAGGCTTAGCTCTCTAATATCATGGTAATTACTGCTACCTAGTCCTTTTGGAAAGGTAGGCCACAGCTGGGGTGTGGGATCAAGACTTGTAGTATACCAAATAGAGGTCACCTGACCTCCCACCCAGGACCCAGTTTCAAATCCTGAGAAATACATATTCGGTGGAATGGAGTCGGTAAACCTAAGACTATCTATTGCAAAGTCACTTGGATTGCTTGCGTTCAAACTAAACCTGATTCGCTCACAATTGTCGACATCACTTTGGGTATTAGATTTATCTACAAAAACACTCGGAAGGATGACATCCCTTATTTCGGTGTCATTACAATCGACAAGTGAATTTGGTGTTCCTGAAAACTCGTAGGTTATATAGGCGCAATTCGTTACAATTTGGCCAGGAGCAACAGGAGTGCCGTTTTGATCAGGATCAAGTATTATTCCGGACCATGTAAAGGTGCCGTTTACTGCAAAGTTTGTGGGAACAGTTCCATAATAATAATCTACCACACTTATGTATTCCCCAGGAGCCAAGCCTAAAGTGGAAACATCAAGGGTCTGGTTTGTTGTTCCATCAAATGGACTTCCAGGCCAGGTTTGCCAGGTAGCGTTTAGGTTCGTTTGATATTGAATGTCTATTGTGTAAGGCCCACCATTATACTGGCCTGTTTCTAAAACTGTCAGGCCCAGAGCAGCTGGAATGGAATCCCGAAACCGAAAAGAATCAAGTGGAACATCCCCATCATTTGAGAAATCAAAAATGTAATTGACAGTATTCCCAATAAAAAATGCGTTCGGGTCTTCAACTCTTTTTGAATTTA
>JABDJM010000266.1 GCA_013002475.1 Saprospiraceae bacterium
CGCGAGCACCGGGAAGAGCACCCAGATTTGCAGAAAACATAGAGGTAGACATCAATCCTTTGACTCATGGTCAATGGGAAGAAATGGGGGATCGATCCATCTGGAGATTGGTTATAAATTCACCAGGTGCTTTATCACTCAATTTGGGCTTTACGAGATATCATATGCCCGAGGAGGGAACCTTTGTGATTTACGATCCTAAGAAAAGTAGAGTGCTGGGTCCATTTACACCTAGCGATAACGAAGTCCATAACCAATTATGGACTCCCATTTTTGAAGGAGATGAAATGATTCTGGAGGTTGTGGTTCCAACCGAGACGAAAGAAGGTCTGGCAATGCAATTGTCCTTTATCAATCATGATTATATGGGCTTTGGCCGAATGCTTTCGGGCTCCTGTAATCTGGATGTAAATTGTTCAGAAGCTGATGGCTGGGGAATTGTAGATGGTTACAGAGATATCATACGATCTGTTGCAGTGATCGGTACCGGTGGGGGAACCTTTTGCACAGGCTTCCTCATCAATAACGTCCGGAATGATGCCTCTCCGTATTTTATGACAGCCAACCATTGCGGAATAGATTTTGGAAGTTCTCCATCTCTGGTTGCCTATTGGAATTATGAAAATTCTACCTGTCGTCAACCCAATTCAGCCGCCTCTGGGCAAAATGGAAATGGATCTCTAAATACCTTCAACACTGGTTCTGTATTTAAAACTGCCAGTGCCAACTCTGATGTGGTATTGGTGGAATTTGATGACCCTATTCATCCTGATGCCGGAGCGTATTTGGCCGGATTTTCCTTAGATCCAAATCCTCCCCAGGATACAACCATAGCCATACACCACCCCAGCACAGATGAGAAAAGGATCAGCTTTGAGTTCGACCTTACACATATAGGCGCATGGGGCAGTGGAGATGCTGTGGTACCAGGAGGAGATCATATTGTTGTTCCTGATTGGGATATAGGAACAACTGAAGGAGGTTCCTCCGGAAGCCCCCTTTTTGACAAAAATAAAAGAGTGGTTGGCCAGCTTCATGGTGGAGGCGCTGCTTGTGGAAATGATCTTTATGATTCTTATGGATGGTTTTATTCATCCTGGACACTGGCCGGGCTTGATGAGTGGTTAGACCCCGATGGAACCGGAGTAACAGAAATTGATGGTCTTGATCTGGATTTCAATATTATTCTCGATCAAAATATTGCTTCCTTTTGCGCTCCTCAGGACCAGGTTTTTGAGATTGCGGTATCAGATAATTTTGAAGGGCCTGTCAGCCTTTCACTTAGTCCAGATCCTCCGCAAGGCGTTTCATATAGCTTTTCAAATGATGCACCGAGTCCCGGTGAAACGGTCTCCCTTACATTCACCAACACAGACTTCTTTCCCGGAGGAAACTACTTTTTCTCCATCGATGCAACCGACGGTCAGCATCCAGCAAGCTCTGGGATAACCCTTCAGGTTTTTGAGAGTCTAATGGTAAGCCCATCACTGGTCAGCCCGCTTGATGGAGTTATGGATGCCAGTACCAACTCAATTTATTCCTGGGATCCAATTTCGAACGCACAATTGTACGATTTTCAAATTTCACTGGATTCTACTTTCACTTCTATACTTGAAACTATTACAGATATTGAAGGGAATAGCACCAATGGGCCAAACCTGAATATTCTGAGCACCTACTATTGGAGAGTGCGGGCGGTAAATGCTTGCGGCACTACCGAATGGTCCCAAGCTTTTGCTCTGAACACAGCAAACATATTGTGTTCGACGACACCGTATTCTGGTGGTCCGGTAGGAATCCCTACTAATACCGCTATTGTCGAAGCCAGCCAGATGGTCGAATCCCAGGGTCTCATTGCGGATATCCGAATCACGGATGTTCAAATACAACATTCTTACGTGGGGGATCTGATACTGACCCTGATCTCACCTTCCGGGACAGAAGTAGTGTTAGTTGATAGGATCGGAGTACCGGAATCAGGATACGGATGCGGCAATGAAAACCTTTTGCTGGCATTTGATGACCAGGCCACGGCTACTTCTGAGGAATTGGAAAATCTCTGTGACTCTAACCCCGCAGCAGCTGGAACTTTCCAACCTGTAGAATCCTTGAGTGCATTTGGGGGAGAATCAGCCGATGGTACCTGGACACTCCGTGTGGAGGACGCTGCTGATTTTGACGGTGGCGAGATCGTTAACTTCACTTTAGATATCTGTGCAACGATCCCAATT
>JABDJM010000409.1 GCA_013002475.1 Saprospiraceae bacterium
GGAGTAAGGCGACCAGGTTACAGATATCTAAGGGCAGATCTGTCTTGTAATCAAAATCGTTTAGCCACCATCTAAGAATGATGTATATCAGGGCCCATAAACAAATGGTGATAGACATACTCCTCGACAACCATAATTGTTGAGTGCTGGTCAGGTATTTTTTGGCGAAAACCGGAAGTAAAATCGCCACTATGGTCATAAGGAGGACCATAAGGAGATGCTGCTTCCCCAAAAAGACGAAGTCCTGATTATAGGCAAAGAAGGAAGACAAATCCATATACCAGATCAGTGTTGTATTATTATGGGCACGATCTTAAGGAATAGTATGTTAAAGCAAAGATAATTTAGAAAACCTTTTTAGGAATTAAGAAGCCTCTTCCAATTTTGAGAATCTTCGAGCAGTACATCCAAGAATGAGCCATTAAAACATCATTGATCATGAAAGAATTTATGTTACTAATTAGAAACCAGGGAAACCCTGTTGCAGATCTATCTCCAGATCAACAACAAGAGCATATTAATAAGGTGGGTGCCTTTATGGGTAAAATGTTTGAAGAGGGAAAAATGCACGCAGCCCAGCCCTTGGAAACGGAAGGTGCGGTTGTGACATTTGAAGATAATTATTTCAATAGCCATCCAATAGACTTAAACAGAGAGGTTATTTCCGGCTATTACCTCGTAAAAGCGAATGACCTAAACGAAGCTGTTGAGATCGCTAAAGCTGACCCAAGGTTTGAAGATGGAAAATGGAAAATTGAAGTACGGCCAATCATGAAAATCGAAGGAATTAACTAGGTTCCTATGCAGGAAAAACCAATTGACATCAAATCTTAAAATATTCTTGCGATGATCAAATCAATCCTACTAATATTGCTTGGGTTATTCTTTATCCTCAATGGAATAAATCATTTGATCAATCCACAATTCTACGAAGAATATTCCTCTAGAAAAGGGTTGATGTCTCCGAAGCTTATGGTTAGATTGAGTGGAGTCCTATTGATTTTTGGCGGACTTTCTTTAGCTACCGGATTTGTAATGATTTATGGAATTATTGGTTTATCCGTCTTTCTAATTATTGCATCCTTTACCATACATACATTTTGGAGATCAAATACTACGGAAATGAAGTTTTTAGAGGGTATGCATTTTGCCAAGAACATGGCCATTTTTACCGAGCTTGTATACATTGCTTATTCGTAGTTAGAATAGCCTGTACTTGTGTGATGAAAACACTTATCATTGGGGCTCATTTAGTTTTATGGAGTCCCAAAAGTTAAATAGACTTGCATGTCCATTAAAAAGACGATTCTCTTTCCTGTATTTTTACTCCTAGTATGTTCAATAGGTATTAGCCAGGACAGGCCGGAAAAGGAGAATCAAAACAAACAACTAAAAATCAATCTCAACGAAGACGGTAGCAAATATTTGCGATTCCTTTTGTGGAATCAGGTTTGGCTAAGCAGCAATGATCTTTCAAATTCAAATACTGATTTTCAATTATCAACAAGTCTTCGGCGTTCCAGAGTATTGGTAATTGGACAGGTTACCCCCAAGATTTTGATCCTGACTCATTTTGGGCAAAACAGTCTCAACACAGAGAACCTTTCTTCCCTAGGAAGCGGCAGTACGGTTCCAAGATTTTTCCTTCACTCTGCCTGGTCAGAGATCAAGCTTTCCAACTCCTTTTATGTGGGTGCGGGATTGCACTATTGGAATGGGCTTTCCAGGTTAGCCAGTTACAGCTCAACAACTTCAATGACCCTGGATCAAAGTCGCCCCTATAATGCCTGGCATTCCTTAGGTATTTCGGATCAATTTGCCCGTCATCTTGGGATCTATCTTAAGGGATCAACAGGCAAATTTGAATATCGGGTTGCCTGGAACACTCCCGGACAATCACCTCTTGGGGATGGGAAGGACTATAGCAACCTATTTACTCTTGACGATGTAGTGCTAAGTTCACTTAGCTATAATGGAATTTCAGAACCGACTTCTTCTGGTCAGCAAAAAGGGAGAGCAGTTTATTCAGGCTATGTCAAATACAATTTTCTGGAAAATGAATCTATGAAGCTCCCCTATTACACCGGAACCTATTTGGGTAAAAAAAAGGTTCTGGCTGTTGGAGCGGGTTTCTTTTTCCATCCTAATGGCATGTACGATACAGCGAAGGAAGAACACAGTTCGGTCAAACATCTGGCAGTGGACGTCTTTATGGATTACCCCTTACCCAGGGACCTTATCAATGCCTACGTCTCCGTGCACAATTTTGATTATGGAGAAGGCTATATCAGCCGCTGGGGAGGAACCGGAAGAGCAGTTTATGGACAGGTCGGGTATTGTTTTGCATCACGGAAGATCATGCCTTACATCGCATACTCTGCTTCTGATTACGAAGGAGCTTCCGACTTTATCGAGGCCATGAATGTAGGTGTGAATTATTTCATCAAGGGGCATAATTGTAAAATTACGGCTGAATATCATTCAATCTTGAAGGATTATCGGGAGTCTGCCCTTACAATTGGAGGCCAAGATAGGTTTTCCCAATTTAGGATACAGTTGCATGTAATGATTTGATCATCGAAGGAAGCATCGATAGGATATTTTTGAGTAAAACAAAATCTGATTTATTCTCTCCTCAATGTGGTAAAATCAATCGTCCCCATAATTGAACAGTTGGATGAACTCATGGCTCCGGTCGAATGGGGAACTAAGGTCAACTCTCCATCAGGTTCTTCATTTACGCGATGCGTTCCTGCAATCCTTAATTGACAATCCATTTCAGTAGTCAGCTCTAACGTATGAAAGTAGTTGTCAAATTGAAGAGAGCCAGATAGCATACCAGTATTGACATCTGTAATTGGAGGAAAGCCTAAATGGGATTGGAAAATTCCCTCAACGGATAGGTCCGATTGAGTAATATTATATGAAACTGTATCCGGGGCCTCTCCACCAATCCAGGTTCCAGTGAGATCTACCACACGAAAAGCCATGGTTTCACTTTGTCCTCCCGCAGAAGCCGTAATCGCTGCTGATCCTGGATTTTCTCCAGTCATGATGCCTTCAGTCGTAACCGCCAGGACAGTAGTATCGCTTGATTCCCATGTTACTTCGCCGGAAGCAACCATTGCGCCATCTGCGTTTTTCGAAACGATTTCAAGCAGCACCACCTGATCCAAAGCAATTATGAATTCGTCATTGGGCAGGAGCTCCACTGAAGCTATAGTCATATCTCCAGGCTCTTCATCCGAGGAATCACAGGAAGCAAGAATGAGTGAAACAACGACAAGGAAATATATTCGCATTACGATGGATTGATTCTAAAGTAAGGTAGAAATTAATGAGGGACAGTTTTGTTAAATTAGGGACCCATGTTTAAAATGTTCATTTTGATTTTATCCCTCTCCTTAATTCAATGTTCCATTGATCGATCCACCCAATCACTCTCTGATTCCGAACTTAAAATCCTGAACCAATACAAACTATTTAAACCCGAAAATAATCTTTCAATAAGTCCGGAAAATGAACCTGGTCAAAAGCTGGCTCTTTGCCTGACCTTTCTTGACAAGGAAAGCAAGAGACTCCTAAAATATCAGGAAGTACTTTTTTACCACACTTCAAATACTGGTGAGTACGAACCATCAGACCCAAATGATGAATCCACAGCGAGGCTTAGTGGTGAAGCTATTACCGATGATAGCGGAAGAATCTTCATCCGGACAATTCTGCCTGGAAACTATGGAAGCGGTGAGAATAATCGGCATATCCACACCACGGTTAAAGGAGCAACACCAGAAGCCTATGACATCCATTTCAAACAACATACAGGCTTTATGGGTGGAAGGTTTATTAATGGAAGCGATCAGCATTTTTTGGCTGATCTGAAGTATGATCGTGATAGTTCTTTGGTAACAATTCTTACTCTTGAAATAAAACAACCCAAGGCACAAGAATAGTAAAAACAACATTCACTTTAGTACAAAATGGGGATTGATAATAAATAAAGACTAGTATTGAAGGAACTAAGTAAAATAAGTATTAGGCTAGCTACCATGGAAGACTTACCTGACATGGTGGAGATCTACAATCAGGCCATTTTAGCTGGAGAGAAAACCGCAGATCTTTCCCCCTTTAAACCTGAAGGGAGAACTCAATGGTTTGACAATCACAAGCCTGATAAATATCCCATCCTATTAGCCACCCTGGACTCTAAACCAGTTGGCTACTTAAGCATTAGCCCATACCGCGAAGGAAGAGAGGCACTTTTAAAAACGGTTGAATTAAGCTACTATGTACATTCCGATTTTCATCGAAGAGGAATTGGAAGAAACCTCCTGGAGGAAGGAATGCATAAAGCAAAAGCCCTAGGATTTGAAACAGTCTTGTGCATTTTGCTTTGTGTGAATGAAGCTAGCATATCACTTCTCAGAAAATTTGATTTCGAACTCTGGGCAAAGCTTCCTTCTTTGGCAAATATTAACGGCCAATATTTTGATCACTGTTATTACGGAAAAAAACTGAACCCGAACAAATGACTAATACCCATATCATCCTATCTGGCCTTTTAATGAGTTTTTTGCTGGCGGTTTCATGTAGTGACACTGAAAAAAAGAATCTTCGTCCCCTAAACCCAAATGGAGATAGTGAACTTGCATTACTCATGCGGGATATGTTTGATGAAGCAATGGATATCAAAAAGCAAATCAACAATGATGAAAGGTTACGAATCAAACTTGACCATGAAGCCATCTTAACCGCAGATGCTACAGAACCCGAAAAAGCGGCATCCCCGGAATACAAGGCATTTGCTGATGCTTACCTTAAAACAGTCAACAATCTTAAAACAGCCAGCCCAGCCCAAAGACTTGATCATTACGATGATCTGGTGAATCAGTGTTCTACCTGTCATCAGGCTTTATGCCCGGGTCCATTGGTAAGGATCAAAAAGTTGCGTTAATTATTAGAATATGAATACCCGGCTTCACTTCCTGGATAATCTCCGGACCTTCTCGATCTTCCTGGTTGTACTGCTGCATTCTGGTTTGGTTTACGAACAGGCATTAGAGAGCCAATGGATCGTCATAGATGAGGATAAAAACGACTCCATCGGCCTCATTCGGATGTACCTGGATGTGTTTGTAATGTTCACCCTCTTTTTCGTTTCGGGTTACTTCATTATTCCCTCCATAAAAAGGAAGTCTGCCAGAGATTTTATTATTGGAAAGTTCAAACGAATAATGGTGCCGTGGTTGGTAGCGGTATTAACACTTATCCCTGCCTATAAATTCATCTTTCTTTTCTCCAGAGGACTTCCGCAAGAGGAGTGGTATAGCTATTTTCATATATTTCAACGAGAAGGTGGAAACCCCTGGAATTATGCAGATAACCCTTTGCAAAACTGGTTGTGGTTTTTGCCTATCCTGTTTGTTTTTCAACTTATTTACATAGCTGGCTCGAGAATCAATTTTAAGATAAAGCCACCCTCACTCCTGTTGGGGGCTCTTCTTCTTCTTGTCGTGGGGGTGGTGTTCAGTATGATCGTCTCCAATGCGGGCCTTTCTGGCTGGCATCATTCGGCGGTTTTTCATTTTCAGCGCGAAAGGTTACTAATATATTTCATGACCTTTCTTTTAGGGGCACTATGTTATGAGAAAAAGGTTTTTGACACAACCGCAAAAAACACAAAGGCAATAATTTGGGCCAATGTAATACTCACTCTCTCTATCACCATTTTTACGGCAACAGCATTAAACCTGTTCTTTAATTTGATTGATCCAAATAGAGAGTATTACTTCGTTTCCAATTCAATAGATCGGATTGCTTACTATTCCACTATGATCATCACTATGTTGAGTATTCTATACTTACTGTTGGCTTCCTTTAAGTCCAGGCTGAACTGGACCAACTCCCTGTTAGAAGAACTCAATAAGAACTCATATTATGTATACATCATCCACATGATCGTCCTTGGGTTGGTGGCAGTTCCCTTACTTTCTGTGAGCATACCAGCTTTTTTAAAATTTCTGGTTTTGACCATATTGACTTTTATTATCAGCAACCTGTTTGTATCTGCTTACAAAAGAAATGTTGAAAAATATCTCTCCAAGAATTGGATATATATTGGGGTGATATGCGTTGCCCTAATCGTAGTATTTTATGTTTATCAGCACTAAATCCTATTTATACCCAAGAGGAGAATCTTCCTTTTAAGAAAAAAACTTGTCAGATTCTTCTGGCTACTTAACCGAAGGAAATTTATATCTATACTACCTGGCAATAAATTTCTTGTGGGAGCCAGTCATAAATCATCCATAAAGATATTTCATGTCGGGTTTTTCTGTTGCATAGTAATGTACCCAGATGTAGAGGTGGTTAAACGCCGCAATGATCAATGCTGCCTCAGAATTGAATTTAATAGCGATTGCCCAAAGGGCGAAAAATCCAAAAACATACATGGCATTTGGGGAATATTTGAAGATTCCTTTTTTGACAAGGGGCATATTCCGATATTCTTCCTTGAAATGATCTGCTCCTGCTGCCCTTGTAATTGTGAAATACCTATTAATGCAATAAGCGAGATAGAGTGCGGGTACTAAAAGAACAACGGATAGAATAATGCGGCTATCCAGGGTAAGACCTAATGTGCCCCTGTTAACCCAGCCAATACTCATCATGGATATGGGCCTTGCAATCAAAAGGATAAAAAAGAAAGTAAAATATCCCTTAAACCCAAGTGCTTTGGATACCCGCGAATCCTGTAGTTCCAGCCTCCAGGTGATCCAGACATACAGCTGGTGAAGGACCGGGACTGAAATTGCCAGCCAGAAGTAGATGGGGTTAGGCCGACCTATAAAGTCCCAGGCGACGGAAACCCCAAACAACAAAATAGCTAAGCTAGCGAAGTGGAAAAGCTGACCAGCCCATAAACTGGGTGCCGAAACAGTTGCTAACGAGGGGTTGGCTTTCATCCTTAGTTTCCAAATATTAATGAGCGGGGAAAAACGAAATTACTAATTGTATTTCATTTGATTTGTAGATCCTCCTTTAAAACTAAAGTCTAAATCTATCTGAACGTCTTTTAAACCAAAGAATAATCAGAACTAAATATTTCATTATCTTTCCTTTGTCGCCAATAAATGGCCCGTTTCATAACCCAAATAAACCATGTCCACCGGCCAAATTCGAAAGCTAAGAGCTATACTGTTTGCTGATATCGAAGGGTATACTTCTCGTATGCAAAAAGATGAGGAGCTCGCCAGAAGTCATATAAAAACATTTAAGGAAAGTCTTAAAGAAATTACTGCCAGCCATGAAGGGAAGATCATTAACTTCTATGGTGATGGTTGCGTTTGCACCTTCAAATCCTCAGTAAGAGCTCTTGAAGCCGCCAGAGAATTGCAACGGATATTTCTTTCAGAAAATGTCCCAGTTAGAATTGGATTGCACAGTGGAGACATATTTTATGAAGAAAAGAATATTTATGGCAACCATGTAAATATTGCCTCCCGACTTGAGTCATTATCTCTCGCTGGCTCGGTACTGTTTTCTTCCCGGGTCCAAAAGGATGTTTCAAATCAAACTGGCCTTGATCACACTTCTCTTGGCTTTTTTGAGTTTAAAAATGTAAGTGAACCCATAGAGGTCTTTGCATTAAAAGAACCTCCACTAGTAATCCCAAAGAGGGCGCATGTTGATGCCAAAATCAAAAAGCATAAAAGGGGAAACCTGAAAAAAATGGTACTTAACCCATATGTTCTAGGCTTGCTTGCAATGGCCATTTTGTTCCTGGGATTTAGAAGTCAGTTAGTGTCGTTTTTGTCTGGGTCCTTTTCTGGGAAGACCGAAAAGACAACCTTGGCCATGATGGATTTTAAAAACAATACCGGGAATCCTGAATTTGACATTGTAGCCACAATGGCGGGTAGCCGATTGGTGCACGGCATAACCCAAAACGACCTGGCAAATGTCGTTACTGAAGATATGGTCAGAAGTTATAGCAATGTTTCCTTAGCTTCTGGCCTTCCAATGAACGAAATGGATTTGCTTCGATCCAAACTCGATGTGAATGAAGTGATCGGCGGCAATATTTATGTAAATGATGGGCAACTACAATTGGAATGTGTTATTACAAACACATCAACCCGTAAGGTGGTTGCTGGTCTTCCGGCGATTTCCTGCGATCAAAAAAATCCAATGGATTGCGTTGAAGATCTAAGGGATCAGGTTATGGGCTATTTAATTTCGAAGCAAGATAAAAGCAAAGATTTTCTGATTGAGACCTCCCCCCCATTATTTGAAGCGTACATTGAATTACTGAAAGCCAAAGAAGCCGAAACTATGGAAGAAGAATACCAACTTCTATCCAAATCAATTGAACTAGATCCCAATTACTTTGAGCCACGGGTTCTTCTGATCGCCAACCTTTACAATCAGGGCAAATTTTTTCAGGCTGACTCTTTAAGGAATGCGTTTGTTCGGACTAAATTGAATGCAGATAAAAGGCAAAAAAATCTGCTCAACTATTATGGCGCCTTATTAGAGGGCAAAAACAACCTCATTTACGACTTTTTCCATATCGAATGGGAAATGGCCCCCCTGCATTTGGAAAGCAATACGAGCATGATAGTTCTTGCCCTGGAATTCATTAGGGATTTAGAAGAGGCCGGTAAAATTTACGATACTATTGACGAGGAAAAACTTAATTATGCAAGTTGCCCCAACTGCCGGACTAGGTTGTACCTGAAAATGTTCATGGATGTTGAACAGGAGAATTTTTCGGAAGCAATCAATAGGGGAAAAATTCTCCTGCGAGATAACGGTGAAAACTGGGGTGTTAATATGCTATTGAGAGTCTATGCCAGACAAGATAGTCTACAAACATTAGAGGGCCTAATTGAAATCTATTCAAAAAAGCCTGATTTTGATCCATTCAATTTAAACTTAAGGGCGGCCAGAGAATATTTGATAAACGAGAATCGAGAACGGAGTCAATATTTTGCAAGGAAGGCCCTTAAGGCTCAATCAAATGGTACCTTGGCATCAAGAAAAGGAGAAGCCCATTTTATTCTTGAGGATTACGACAAGGCTAAAGAACTCTTTGAAGTAGCTATTAAGAATAGCGACAATCAATTTGCAGCATATAGTTTTCTCCTTGGATTATCTCTTCAGGATGGAAATGAAAATCAGGTACAAAAATATTTAAATGCCCTTGAGTCTGAGCGGGGTCCCTACCAATATGGAAAGGTTGATTATTATATTGCCCGGGCCTATGGATTTGCAGAAATGGAAACTGAGGCAATTCAATACCTAATGCAAGCAGTTCCCCAAGGTTTCCGGATCGGATTTTTCCAATTCCACAATGAGTACGCCTTTAATTCGACCAGAGAGCAAAAAGAGTTTCAGGATGTGTTGAATTATTGGCGGAACAATTGAAGATCCAGACAAGAATTATGGTGAGTGGTTAAAGGAAACCCAAATCCCCAAACTGTTTTTCTACGCTCAGCCTGGAGCCATCATCCTAAAAGAAACCGTTGAATATATTAAGAGTAATTTCCCTAATACTAAATCAGTGGATATTGGGGAAGGGCTTCATTACATACAGGAAGACAATCCACACCTAATTGGCGAAGAGACGGCTAAATGGTATAGGGAATTATAATTGGATTTGAGATGCTTTTAATAGGTTACTTATTCTTCACCAACTTTTCAAAAATCACTTTTCCCTCGAAATAGACTTTCAGATAATAAACCCCCGTAGGTTGGCTAGTAAGATCAATTTGCTGAACACCCGGGTCCAATAGTCCTGACTCTATATTCTTGCCTACATTATTCAAGATTTGGTATTGTGCCCTTTCTCTTCCCCATTTAACATTAAAAACTCCGGAGCTCGGATTGGGAAAAACTGCTTTTATTTCAGCCGATACTACCAAAGTGGAAGTAATACAGGATGAGTCATCTTCAGGTAACACGTTTATTGTGATAAAGACGATTGAGTCACAGCCAAGCGAGGATGGATAATTTTCCGTGAATGTCCCTTCTTCGCAGTATTGCTCATAGCACTCACCCTCACAGATTTCAGCCGATATATTTGACTCAATAACGGGCAACACAGATATGGTGATATAGACTGTAGAGTCACAGCCTTTGGATGAGATCAGGTTCTCTGTAAAGGTTCCCTCCTCACAAAACTGGCCAAAGCAGTCTCCCTCACAGATTTCCACCGATAAATAAGATTCCACAGCTCTGTATTCAGGGGCCGGACAAGTCGCCGCTGAATACAACAGGTCGCATTGATCAAATGCACAGACTGTTCCATATACAGGATCACTTATAGTAAGCGGTGTCTCAAAGTTTAGTGGACTAGCCCCTACCCCTTCAACAACATAGAAGTTTGGACCAAAACCATTTGGAGCGGACATATACCATCGCTTTCTGGGGCCAGTGACTGACTGAATGGTATCAAGATTTTGGGCAGTTAACTCAACATCCTGCCAACCTATATATACTAAGGCCGACCCTCCTACTTCCAAACCAAAATCATAATATAATCGCTCATCTTCAAGGTCTGGCCAATATCGATATACCTTTCTTTCTTCTACATTTTCACGGAGTATGAAGTAATAACCTGAATTCGGGGTTTCAGGATTACCAATAATCCTATAGTCCATTCCATTCAGACTCGTATCCCTCAAATGTGAAATCCAATAATAACTTGATCCAAGGAAGCCAGACACTTGAACATACCAATCAGAAACCTGCTCTAATGGCTGGTATTCATTCTGAGCATTCAGTTTCTGGTCAGGTAGAACGCAAAACAAGAATAAGGCTAGAAAGAGAATCTTCATACGATGCAGGTTGAACTAAAAAGGGAAAGTAAGGCTTTTCCAGGGCAATGAAATTCCTTCAAACAAACATTTTCGTAATTTCCGATTGTCGTTCAAGGTCAATGATTATTCACCCACTCCTACATTAATCTATTCATGGATCAGGATCTTCGCAAAAAAGCTAAGAAAAAGGTAGAAGCCAAAATGGCCTTTTACTATTGTACTGTAATCTTTGCATTTACTGCAGTCATATTACTGATTATAGGCTTGGCATTGCCTGAGGTAGCCTTTTGGCTAATGATACCAATCCCCGTATTTATTATGGTGCTCGGCATTCTCTATTTATCAGCATTTGGTTTGCCCAACACCGGGTCCTTATCAGGGGATTGGAAAGAGGAGGAAATCGAAAAGGAAATGTTGGACTTGTATCGACGCAGAAAAGATCGACTTTCAAAACTTGATGAGTTATCCGAATCAGAAATACTGGAATTAAAAGAATTGGAGCGAATCAGAGAAGAACAGGAATGGGATGAAGATCTGGTTTAGGATTTTACATTGCAATAATACTAACGAAAGATGCCCCAGAATTCCAAGTAAAAATGTTTGGGGTAAGAAAAACAAGCAAAGACGTTTAAAGGAGTGAATTAGTTAAATCCGTCGATCTACTATAAATGTTTTATCAATGAAAAGAAGAGATTTCATAAAAACCTCCGCCGCGGCAAGTGCTCTCCTTGGGATGAATTTGATGGTCTCGTGCAATAAACCCAATTCAAAATTAAAAGTACTTGTTTTGGGTGGCACCTATTTTGTCGGGCCGGCTATTGTAAATGCTGCGTTAGAAAATAATCACGATGTTACTTTATTTAACAGAGGCATCACTAATCCGACACTATTTCCAAATCTAAAACTCACAAGAGGAGATCGGGAAAATGGGGCCAGCGCATATCAGGGCCTGCAAAATGAAAATTGGGATGTGGTTATCGATGTTTGGCCGGAAAAATCAAAGTTGGTGGATGATGCCACCAGATCACTGCAAGGGAATTCCAATCATTATATTTTCATTTCTAGCGTTGCCGTCTATAATGACTTTCAGGAAGTGGGATTAAACGAAGACTCTGCTGTTGTTTCCTTAAATCCAAACAAAGAAGAATGGGCATACTATGAAGAAAAAGTGGAAGCCGAAAACCTTGTCCGGAAGCGATTTCCAGATAATCATACGATCCTTCGATGCGGACCCATAAAGGGTTGGAGAGATCCAGCAATGGATTTGCTGTATTGGTGCATGAAACTAAGCCGAGACGAATCAATTATCGCACCCGGTTCTGGCTTGGATCCATTGCAGTTTATTGATGTCAGGGATGTTGGAAGATTTACCAGGCTGGCCTTGGAGAATAGGTATATCGGAACTTACAATTGTGTTGGACCTGGGAAAAACCCATTATTATGGAAAGATTTTCTGGAACTGACAAAGGCCCATTTAGGATCCCAAACCGAACTGGTATGGGCTAATGAGAATTTCCTTGCGGAGAATAATGTAGCCTCCTTTAGCGATTTACCCTTATGGGCTCCTTTATCTGAAGACAGAGGTTTTATGCAGATAAGCAATAGTAAATTGAGTCAAACCGGATTTGAATTTAGCGGGATTAGTTCGATTCTCGACGATTGTATGAAATGGCATAAAAACAACCTGGATCAAAACCTGAGGTTTGGAACAAAAGAAAACAATCTCGGACTTGAAAGAACTAAAGAATTGGAATTGATCAATAAACTAAAAGGGTAATTTCAAAAGACTCAACTTTCCGCAGATATACATTTTCACCTTCCTCATAAAGCAAAATAATGAAAAACATATCCAGAAGGGAAGCCACTAAATTAATTGCCCTGGGAGCATCAGCAAGCTTGCTTTCTTCTACCCTGCCGTTTATTGCAAACAAAAAAATGAATCTACGCACCATACCCTCAACAAAGGAAAAAATCCCCTGCATAGGTTTAGGGACCTGGCAAACATTTGATGTAGGAAGATCAGAATCCGAAAGAGAACCCCTTAAGGAGGTACTGAATACTTTGGTCCAATACGGTGGCTCTGTGATTGATTCCTCCCCCATGTATGGCCGCTCTGAGCAGGTAGTAGGCGAGTTAACCACTGAACTGGGTCTTAAGGGAAAACTATTTGAGGCTACAAAGGTCTGGACTACCGGCCAATCAAAAGGTAAGGAGCAAATTGATCGATCCATGCGGTTAATGAATGCAAACCCAATGGACCTTTTGCAAATTCATAACCTGCTGGATTGGAAGACCCATATTAAAACCCTTCGAGATTTAAAGGAAGAAGGAAAAGTCCGTTACATAGGGATTACTCATTACCACCAGGGAGGATACACCGAAATGGTAAGGATCATGAAGGATGAGCCTATAGATTTCATCCAGATAAATTACAACCTGGCTGTTCGGGATGCAGCTGAGAGGATCCTTCCCCTTGCCAAAGAAAAGGGTTTGGCGGTTCTGATCAACCGACCTTATGAAGGAGGATCCTTATTCAGAAAATTCAAAGGAACAGATCTTCCTGAATGGGCCGCAGAATTTGAGGCAAAGTCTTGGGGTCAATTCTTTCTTAAGTTTATTCTGGCAAATGAAGCAGTTACCTGCGTTATCCCTGGAACTTCAAAAGCAAAACATATGGCGGATAATGCTCAGGCGGGTATAGGAGCTTTGCCTAGCGATGGCC
>JABDJM010000287.1 GCA_013002475.1 Saprospiraceae bacterium
ACATACTCATGATGTCATAATTCCCGGGTTCATTAATTCTGCCCTGGAAAATTTAATCAGCGAGGCTAAACCCCTTCCACAAAATCGATAACTAAAACTATGGTCAGGGAACTCAGGTCAAAGTTCAATGCATCCTTCAAGGAGGAGACCTACCAATCATTACTGCAAAGTATTGCGAGGATTCACGATCATTTTCCGAAGTTCAGGATTGCCGAGACCCCTGTATTTATTCCAGAGGATTTAGCCAGACAATTACATGAAGCTTGTGATATGATCACCGATGTCATTGTTAGTCCGGATTTCAAAGAGTTAAGTCGGGGAGCATTACTAGAAGATCAGCTTGTACCAAATGAAGATGATCATACCATCTTTCTGCAGATGGACTTTGGGATTTGCAAAAATGAAGACGGTTCTCTGATACCTCAATTGATCGAGGTTCAAGGGTTTCCTTCCTTATATTTTTTTCAGGACCAACTGGCCAATCATTATAAAGAATACTATGATCTCCCGGAGAATTACAATCACCTGTTTGGGATGGACTCCGGGGAATATTTTGAACTCTTAAAAAAGGTGTGTATTGGAGAAACACCCCGCGAGAATGTTGTGTTGCTTGAGGTTGAACCTAAAAAGCAAACTACACAAGTAGATTTTTGGGCAGCCAGAAAAAAGTTGGGTATTTGCACCTGTTGTGTAACAGATATAATCAAGGAAGGGAATAAACTCTTTTACAAAAATGAGAAGGGTGAAAAGGTCCAGATAAAAAAACTTATCAACCGGGTAATCTTTGATGAACTTCTTTCAAGGACTGATCTAAAAAGGGACTTTTCTTTTAAGGATGATCTGGACGTCGAATGGGTGGGACATCCCCACTGGTTTTTCAGGATCAGTAAACACACACTCCCTTTGTTAAAAAACCCCTACGTTCCAGAAACTTATTATCTGGATAGACTGGAAAAAATGCCAGAGGATCTTCAAAATTATGTTTTGAAACCCCTCTATAGTTTTGCGGGTACAGGAGTGATCATCAATATTAACAAGTATGATATTGAGGCGATTAAAAACCCGGAGAATTACATCCTTCAGAAAAAAGTTGAATATGCCCAGGTGATCGAAACACCTTCAGGACCTTCGAAATGTGAACTTCGAATGCTCATGATCTGGGAAAAAGGACAACCAAGACCCCGGATAGTAAATAACCTTGCACGACTTAGTAAAGGACAAATGGTTGGAGTTCGATATAATAAGGATAAGGATTGGGTAGGAGGTTCTGTCGGATTTTTTCCGGTCTGATCACCGCTTAATTTCAAAGCCAAAATAGTATTTCGGTTTTACGGGTTTAGTTTCCACCTTATACACTATTGCCTCTTCGGGACCTCTTTCACACCATTGAATCAAAAGATCGATATCGCCTGGCAGGCCTTCCACTTCAGCATATACAGTTCCATCAGGACGGTTCATGACAATTCCACTTAAGCTCAGGTCCATAGCCTTAGCCCGCAGGGAAGCTCTGTAAAAAACACCTTGAACTTTTCCGGAAACCGTTATCGCGATACAATCCATCAGAACTGATTATACACTTGCATGAAATTCAGAAAGGATCCTGTTTCCATATTTATCTAACAGTTCGAGAATTTTTTCCCTGTCTGGTGATTGCAGAATAAGACCAATGTGATAGGGCTTGTCCAATCTCCAGACAATTTCTGGATCCTGGAAAGAGCTTGAATCGGGGTGCTCAAATCTGCTTAGCGAAACTACGATCCCGGCATGATCGTTTCGGACCGGCGGAAGTTTGTAATCTGTTCCTCTTGCTTTTGAGATCTCAATTTTTGCCCACTCATTCCACAAATTGATCCCGGAACTGGCCTCGACCATTTCTGCCAGGTGGGCACCACCCACCCGGGAGGATGTTTCCAAAAAATAGTACTCTCCAGTTTCTTTGGACCGTATGAACTCCGTATGTGAGGCGCTGAAATTCATCCCAAAGGCTTTGAGCACTTTTTCGTTTAAGGCCTGTAAGGCTATGTCTTCATCACCACCGAAGGGAACTGTGTGGGAGCGGAAAACGCCTCCTCCTTGTGCTACTTCCATAGGTGTGGATATATAGCGTGATACCCTGGAAAAGATAACTTTTCCATCCAAGGTCAGCGAGTCAACATGGTATACCTCGCCTGGCTTGAATGCTTCAACCAGGTATCTATGTCGGTCATCACCAAGGCCGTGGATTGTTTCCCAATAACTCTGCTGATCTTTGACTTTTGTGATCCCGGCTGCGGCTGCAGCGCTCCTTGGCTTGACAACGCAGGGTCCGGGGTTCCTGTCAATAAAATCATTCAGGTCCGCATCATTAAAGGTGTTGGAAAAATCGGGGATTGGAATTCCATCCTCCCTCGCCTTAACCCGCATGGCCAGCTTGTCCCGGAAGTATCTTCCTGTCGTTGTTCCCATACCTGGGATCCTGAATTCTTCTCTTAAATGAGCAGCTTTTTCCACGTCAAAATCATCCAGGGCAACAATTCGGTCAACTCTTACTTGCCTCAAAAAATAAGCCGTCCCGCGAGTCAGGGCCTCCATATCCCAGTCTCCCTGTTCTCCGATGTCCTCCACAAAGAATATGTCCTCTATGCATTCCTTAGGCCAATTCTCTTCTCTTGTCTTTTCTGAGGTAACCAGATATACCTTGCAACTTGCGTCAAAACAAGTTCTTAGGAAATCCATGCCCTTAAAATAGTTCGATATACATAAGAAGGTCATACTTCTTTCTTTTTAGTCTTTATAAGCCAGGCCTATTCTGGACCCATTAGGAATGGTAGATGATTTTTTAAGGACAATGATGCCATCAACGATCCTGTATAGATCGGTTTCAGTGTTTTCCAAACCCTCACCTCCACGAATATGAACATCATCTCCGATACGGACATTCTTATCGATAATTACATTTTCGATACGGCAATTGTCCCCTACACCTATCGGCACTTCATCTGTTTGATCTGCGCGAACGATATCCTCAATGGTTTCATAAAAGTCCGAACCAAACATACTGACCCTATTCAAAATGGAATTATGACCTATCCTTGACCGGATACCGATTACGGATTTGGTGATCTTTGAGGCATGAATAATACATCCTTCTGCTAAGAGTGCCTCTGAAAATTGGGTGTTTTCAATTTTAGAAGGGGCAAGCATTCTAGGATTGGTGTATACCTGGAAATCATTATCAAATAGATTGAAATCAGGTATGTTATCAGTTAGTGCAAGATTGGCATCAAAAAATGATTTTATGGTTCCAATATCTTCCCAGTAACCACCGTATTGATAACCGGCTACGGTCCGTCCTGATTCAATGGCACTAGGAATAATCTCTTTTCCAAAATCATTGCTATCAGGATTGTCCTTAAACAATTCTTTGATCACATTTTTTGAAAAAATGTAGATCCCCATTGAGGCCAGGTAGACTTTCTTTTTCGCCTTATAATCCTCAGATACGGGGGACTCCCAATTTGGAAGGAGGCTGGCGTCGGGTTTTTCAATGAATGTTTTGATATACCCATCCTGATTTACTTTCATGATCCCAAAGCCTGGAGCGTCGCTCGCATTCACTGGAATTGTGGCAATGGTGATATCCGCATCCTTACTTATATGGTAGCGTGCAAATTCTTCCAGATCCATTTGATACAACTGATCTCCGGAAAGGATAAGGATGTAATCATATTCCTGGTTTGTAATATGGCGCATACATTGTCGCACAGCATCTGCGGTTCCTTGATACCAGGACGAGCCACTAGGGCTTTGTTCGGCAGCCAATATGTCTACAAAACCATGACTAAAATTGTCAAAGTTGTAAGTATTCTTTATGTGCTTGTTCAGAGAGGCAGAGTTGAACTGAGTAAGAACATACATCCTTTTCACTCCTGAGTTCAGGCAGTTAGAAATTGGAATATCAATGAGTCTGTATTTACCCGCAATAGGGACAGCGGGTTTTGACCTTTTTTGCGTCAGAGGGTATAGGCGTGAACCAGCACCTCCACCAAGGATCATACATACCATTTTTATCATGCTATAGGAATTTTTTAAGTTAACTGGTTATAAAGGGTTTCGTATTCTGCCGCTGAGCTCTCCCAGGAGAAATTGACATCCATAATCTGATCTCTGACCGATTTGAAAGATTTACTGTCATGATAAAAATCATGAGCTCTGAATAAGGCCAACCC
>JABDJM010000295.1 GCA_013002475.1 Saprospiraceae bacterium
ACTGATCCCTCTCTGGAAGATTTCCGAATTGTATTTGAATAAATGACTCAGGATAGCTCCATAATAACTATTCACAGAGTTTTCCTTAATGATATCCCTGACCCTTTTCGAATGGGAGCTATAAGCATTGAAACCCGAAACCAGCGGAACATTAAGTCGGTCGGCCATAGTGACCTCTAATACCAGATTCTTTGTATTTGGAAACTTGTCTAAATAGTCTTTGATCAACACCTCCCCCATTTGCATGGGCAACCCATTGTAGGAAAGGTTCATGGTTGTTTTTGAGGTCAGTTTTTCGATCTCAGGCTGAAAGAACATCAGGCCTCTTGAATTTCCAACGAGAAGAAGATTTGCGCCTTTATGGTCCTCATCGTACATTCTTGAATACCGGAAGTCCGCCTTCATCAATAGAGATTCCAGCACCCAACCACCGACTCTGTCACCTGCAAAGAGGACAAACAAAAAAACCGGTATCCATATCCACTTTTTCATGCTTAGAATTGAAAGTAAATAAAGGCGTTAGATCCAAAAGTCCCAAAAAAGGCAATCATCCATATAAGGAATGCAAAACTCATTATCCTAAAAGCAGGTATAGCCTGGACCTGCTTGTACCATTGAAAGCGTAGATCCATCACTTCTATACTAACCAATATAAGAATCACTAAAAATCCTTTGGCAACCTGAAAAGCGTTGACGATAAAAGCCGGATGGAATTGCTCCAGAGACGCAATCCTTCCTATCATCTGACTTGCCACTTCAAAGTCCGCTGCCCTGAAATAGATCCAGGCCAAACAAGTAAGAAAATAGACGATCACAATGGCAATAGCATTTTGAAGGAAGTTAGGTGCCTTTAGCTTGTCCAGAAATTTTCCCCAAACCGGACCAAATACCCGCTGCCCGATCAAATACAATCCATGCAGGAATCCCCAAAAGACAAAAGCCCAACTGGCTCCATGCCACAGCCCGCCTAATAGCATGGTGGTCATATTATTCATGTAGGTAAAGGTCTTTTTTCGGGCAGCCTCAGAATGTCTCATCAAAAGGATGACCGCAACAATACCAACCAAATAGGCAGGTATCAACCAGAACCATTTTGTCAGGATAACAGAGACTACAAGACCTATTCCTATGAAGAAAAAGGATCCAAAAGAACCGCTTCGGTTTCCTCCCAGGGGTATATACAGGTAGTCCCTCAACCAGGAGGAAAGTGAAATATGCCAACGCGCCCAAAACTCACTGAAGTTTCTGGAGAAATATGGGGTTTTGAAATTGTCTGGAAAATCAAAACCCATTACCCTTGCCAGGCCGATAGCAATATCTGAATAGCCGGAAAAATCACAGTATATCTGAAAGCTGTAGAAGATCACTCCAATAATCAAATGAAGAGACCCGAAACTCCCCGGGTTGGCGAAGCATTGGTCGACAAAGGGCGCAAGTGAATCCGCTATAGCAACCTTTTTAAAGAAGCCCCAGATCACCTGACCGGTTCCGGCTGTGAAGCGATCCCATTCAAATTTTCGGTCCTTCTGAAATTGCGGCAGGAATTCACTCGCACGGACAATCGGACCTGCCACCAATTGGGGGAAAAAAGAAATGAAAGTGGCGAACCTGATGAAATCCGGCTCCACCAATATTTTTCTTTTGTACACATCAATGGTGTAAGACATTGATTGAAAGGTGTAAAAAGAGATTCCCACGGGCAGGATAATCTTCAGGGTGTGAACCGAGCTACTTAAGCCGAAGCCCGATAACATTTCCTGGAAAGACCCGATAAAAAAGTTGAAGTATTTAAAGAAGGCAAGAAAGCCAAGGTTGACAACCATACTCAGGACCAGCAACCTCTTTCTGTTCTTTTCTTTATCGGTTTGACGAAGTTGAAGCCCTACAAAATAATCTATCAGCGTGCTGGTAAGGATTAGACTAAGGAACCGCCAATCCCACCAGCCATAAAAGAAATACGAAGCAATCAAACACAACCACAGCCTTGCCTTGCCCTTTAGACCAAAGTATAAGGGCATGAAAACGCCCAAAAAAACAAAGAAGACCAGGCTGTTAAAAATCATGGATCGGTTTTCGGTCTTATTCCTTCCCTATTTGCTCAGCTATTTTTCTGATCTGCCCCGCCCAAAATTGGTAGGCTGGACCATTCAAATGTAAACCATCATTCGTCCAGGAACTCTTCAAATTTCCTTCCGAATCCTGAAAACCATTGGATAGATCCAAAAAATGGTGGCCATTTTCTTTGACCAGAGCTTCCAGCTCTTTGTTGAGCTTAGCAATGCTTTGGTTGGAAAGGCCTGTATTCATTACGGAATTGTTGACCGGAAGGATGCTTTGGAATACCAATTTTGATTGGGGATAAGTCTTTTGCAGCCTGGCTAGCAGGGTCGGAAAACGTTCCTTTAGCCAGGAGGGCTCGTGATAGAACAAATCATTGATCCCTATCATCGTGAATACAAGCCCGGGGGCAAGGGCCTGATAATCCTCTAGACGGTCTGTAAGGCCCTCTATACCCTCCCCTGAGATCCCTCGGTTGGCAATGGAATATCCGGGCAGCCATTCCTCCCAGGCTCCGTGGTTAGTGAGACTATTTCCGAGAAGTAAGATATCCACGGAATCTGTTGGTAGCATAGCCAATTGGTTTCGCATTAGTTCATATTCCTGGCTGAGGCCCCTTCTGTTAAATTTGGTCAAAACTTGCTCAAGGCCTCCCATCCACCAGATCACTCCGGCTAGAGCCACGATACCTGCAAAATTAATTATCAGGGAAATGATTAACCATGTTTTGATGGAGGGGGTCATATTCAGGCTTTTCCTTCCTGTTTCAGCACATCATCAATTGATACACCTCGATTGTGTTCTGTGTGCTTAAAATTTTTGTTTGGGTTGGCCATTTTAAAAAGAGCTTTTACCTGACGCAATGCAAATAAAGGTAAGCTCCAAATAGTTTTCCAAATCTCAGCTGGTGCTCTGGACAATTTGAGAGTCCACAAGATTGTCCCCATAAAGATCACAAGCCCCAGGATCAAGGAAGCTGATATTATTGGTTGGACCCAAAAACTCAGTACCGCCCAAATTCCGGAAAAAAAGACCAGGATAAAGAGCGGCGGTGCCAGGGTGATAAGTCCAAACAAAAATTGATTCCAGTTTAGCCCAAACAAACCACGAAGAAGAATACCTGAACTATTAGGTAGATTCTGAAAGTAAGAATATAGCCAACGACTCCGCTGCGTCTCCACTTGCTCCCCAGAAGTCACCTTTTCATCATAGACGATTGCACCCCAGGCATATTGAATTTTCTCCTTCCTGCGCAATAAATAGTTTTGGAGGATCTTATCCTCCTGCAACATCTTTTTCCATTTTTCTTTTCCCTCCTGAATTCCAGGACTCATTAAATAATCCCAATACAGATCAGTTTTAACGGCCATACCACTACCCGAAATGACAGAGCTAGAGCCGATCAAATAAGGAACCAAACGCTCTATATAATTTTTGTAAAACTCTCCTGTAGCATCGGCACAGGCAAAAGTTGTATCCAAGTTCTTTGCTGTTCGCTGTCCCTGCACAGATCGAAATCCCTGATGGCAATATTTATTTAGATGCTTTAGGAAATCCGGGTGGGCAAGATTATCCGCATCAAAAATCACAGTATACTCATGTGGGCGAACGAACTGCTCCATTGCATGAATGATGGATTTCGCTTTCAACCGCAAGCTGGGTTTTGGAACAAAAACACTAAGCCGTGAATCCTTGGTCTCATAATCCTCAAAGTCGCATTCATCGCATACCAGGTAGATATGAAAGTTGGAATAGGTTTGATTTAAAAGAGCCCGAACAGTTGGAACGGTGATCTCGGCATTCTTATAGGCGGTAATGATGCATGCAAAATCCTTTTCAGTTTCTGGGAAATCCATCCCAGCAACAGAATCCTTGACGAACCTGCTAATCAGCACCGTTAGAAATGGTAGTAGCAAATACAGCAATAGCAAAGCAGCTACAATCCAAAATATCCAAGTCAAAAGGTCCATGC
>JABDJM010000300.1 GCA_013002475.1 Saprospiraceae bacterium
GTTGAACCTATGTGCATGAAAAAACCAGGGATCCAGCTTGGTAACCGCATCTGGGAAGATTCCAACGAAAACGGGGTCCAGGATGCCGGCGAAGCCGGCTTGCAGGGTTTGGAAATCAACTTGTACAATAATGGAGGTACTCTTCTGGCAACAACAACATCTGATGCCAACGGAAACTATTTTTTCTCCAAGGATGGAGACGCCGTACAGACATGGACCACTCTTGGTGATAGCCTGCAGGAAAACACGACCTACTATTTGGTGTTTGGAGCCGGACAATTTAGTCTGGGGATCCTGAATGTCGGAGGTAACGATTACTCTCTGACGCAAAAAGGGCAAACAACTACAAGTTTGAATCCAGCATTGGTAGACTCGGATGCTGGCGTTGGGGACCTGCTACAACCAGTTTTTGTGCAGGGTCTGCCTTTTGTGAAAATCACCTCTCGGTCAGCTGGAGAAAACATCAGCAACCTCGACGTAGGTTTTCAACCACTGGCAACCTTACCTGTTGAAGTGATTTCTTTTACCGGAATAGAAAAAGATTGTAAGATCGATCTATCCTGGGAATTAGGGTATGCTGAAAATTTTAGCGAATTCGAAATTGAACATTGGGGGCCTTTTCAGCCTCGCCAAACACTTGCCTCAATGTCCTTTGAAGAGGGGAGGAGTAATTACCAGTTTTCTGGGATTAGAGGGCTTGGGGTACAAAATTATTTCAGTTTGAAATTGATTGACCAGGACGGTTCTTTTGAATACACACAACCGATCAGCATCAAATTGGATTGCTTTGATGGGTTTGTTTACTCTCTTTTTCCTAATCCTTCAACAACCGGGACGGACTTAACGCTGCAGTTCAATCCGGAATCCATGCCCCGGGAAATTCGCATGATCGATATCATGGGCAACATTCTCTTTAAGGAAAAAAATATCGACCCTATGTCTGCTCCCTCAAGAGCATTGAATACGCAAGGGCTATTACCAGGAACATACTTCATCTATATATTTGATCGGAGAGGGAACCCGTACTTTGAAAAATTCATTTTAAATGAATAGATAAAACCAACTCCACATCAAGGGGTGTCAGCTTTGCTGGCGCCCTTTTTTTTTGTTCACAATCGGGGGGTTGAATGCCAGACAATCAATAACCTTTTTCGCGCAAACAACAAACCTAGACTTGTAACCGCTATTCCTTGAATCGTTTTAGATCGTTGCTGGTAAAATTCCATTCCGGGGTGTTAATGAGACCCTCGGAAAGTTCATACCATGGACTAAGATTTTCGTGGTTTGGGTTTGCAAGAATTTGTATCTCCTGGGCAGGCATAAAGCTTTGTGCAAGAAGGAAAACCTTTTTTCCACTAACCTGATGCATGGCTTCATCAACAATGATAACTGCATGGCCGGGATATCCTCCCTGAATTAATACATTACCAATTTCCACTTTCGAAATCTTGACTGGATCCATTTCTTTTTCCAAAGATGCTGTTCCGGCGTACATGAAAATGAGTTCTAGATAATTCCAAAAGTCATCAAAACTATCGGATGTACTTGTCTCTTTTTCCCACCAGGTTTTGTTTCCACTAACCTTCATACGGTAGCCTTCCCTCCATTTGGAGTATTCCACTCTGTGACCGTTGGTGAAATTGAAATATATTTTATGAAATTGCTTTTGGGTCCACAGGTATTCTGCCTTAAGGCGCATGACGGCATCTGCACATTGATGCAAATCTTGGTCTCCAATCTCCAGATCTATCACATCCGTATATACTCCATTATTATGTTTGATTGAACCGTTGTAGAAATAGACGCTGGCTCCTTTTGGTTTGAGTTTTAAGTTTCTCAAATAATTTTGAAACGACTCTTTGTTTACCTCACTTCTTATGTAGCCTCTGGGTACATTAATTCTTCTAGCGATCGTTTCATAACTAGCAGTCCCAGTTTTCCAGGAGGTAGTAGGCTTTTCCTTCTTTTGAATATCAAAATCTTGGGCCACTTGTATGGCTTCTTCTTTGCCGTTACAGCTTATAAGAAGAACAAGGATAAAAGAAAAAAGGAATTGCTTCATAGTATGGGCCTACACCTATTACTATGTACAAAGAGAAAAAACCGGAAAAAATTGTAGGGATCGGAGATTCTGATTAGGGAGCAAACAACTTTAACATGCTGTCAATGTGGCTTTTGATAAGCTCCTCATCATCAATTTTCGATTGAGAAGTTAGCTCATTCAAATGAGGTTGGATGAAGCGCATACTCAATGCATAAGCATAGATAAAAAACATGTCATCTGCCGGGATCTTTTTAAAAACTCCGGCATCCATCATCTGGATTACGTTCGATTTGATCATGGAAGTAAACTCGGACATCTCTTCCTCAACCTTATCGAATTGTCCTGAGTCAGAAATA
>JABDJM010000316.1 GCA_013002475.1 Saprospiraceae bacterium
ATAGGGGCCTTTGCAAGTATGGACTAGCAAATGTGTTATCGACTGCCGTGAGTACCTCGTATTTCTTACCAAGGGTGGCAAGGGCTTCGAGATCTACGCAAGCCATGGTCGGGTTGGCAGGCGTCTCTCCAAAGATGAGCCGGATGTTCTTCTTTGCCTTCAACAAACTTTCAACCTCGTCCAGTTTCTTCAGGTCCTGGAATACTACTTCAATGCCCTGGGGTTCCAGGATCTTCAGCAAGAGTTCTGTGGTCCCTCCATAGAGGTTGCCCTGGGTAAGCAAAGCCTCCCCATGTTTCAACAAGCCTAGAAATAGCGTAGAAATGGCAGACATCCCGGAGGAGGTGAAAAGAGCAGCTGCTTCAAAGTCGCAGCCGAAGGATTCCATGGCGGCTATTTTCGCTGCAACCGTATCAATGGTTGGATTCCCATATCTGCCATATACATGGCCTTTCCGCTGACCAGAAAAGATCTCTATGCCCTCTTCCAGGTTATCCATGGCAAAAGAGCTGGTTGCGTAAAGAGGGAGGACATGGGGTTGAGTGCTTCGCTTTTCCTTGTTCTGTTGTACACAAAGGGTATCAATACTGTACTTCATTTTTTTTGCTTGTGTTCGATCAAATATAGGATTCTGAATCGCTCAGTCCGGAAAAAGTGTACAAATAACACCAAGCCTTCGTAAAACCATTCTTATGATTATATCGTCTACAGTTTTGGAGAATAATTTTTCAGTAATTAAAAAATTAGAGCATTTTTATGGGGAATATGTCATTGAATAGAAAATATTATTAATTTGCCCCCCGATAAGGGCAACCCCATCTTATCTGTTTCACGAATTACTATAGAACAATAATTCTCTCCAAAGCAGAGCCTTTGAAGGCTCTAATTTTTTTGTGCATTTTCTAAACTTAAACTCCTTTACATGAAAGAGTTAAAATTACTCGTTTTACTGCTTTTGCCGTTCGCAGCATTTTCTCAGAATGGCATACTTCAAAAGGTCCAACAGTCGCAAAATTCAGGCGAAAGATCAACCAGCTATGAAATCTTTAAGAATGTGACAGATGATCTCCAATCCCGAAGTGTGGATCAGGGAGAACTCCGTCGGGGACTAGCTTTTAGTCCTGATTTTAGTCAAATGGATGCTTTGAGAGGCTCCAATTCAAACATGATCAGTTTATCAATGCCTCATCCGGACCGGGGCTCGGTAAATCTTACTCTTGTAAAACAAAAGTTGCTTAGGGATGATTTTATCCTTAACACAAGCAGCTTTGGCGAAATCAAGTTCCCTGCAGGTTCCTACTACCATGGTGTCATCGATGGCGATCCTGGTTCTTTGGTAGCCCTTTCCTTCTTTGAAGGCGAGATGATGGGCTTTGTCAGTTCATCAGAAGGAAATGTGGTGATCGGAAAACTTCAGGATGAGCCGTTTACCCATGTGATCTACAATGACAAGGACCTGCTCAACAGCCCGGATTTTTCTTGTGAAACCCCAGACGACGATTATAATTATCGGCCTGAAGATTTCTTTCAGGAAGATGGTTCCAGAGATGTGGGAGATTGCATTGATATTTATATAGAGATCGATAACGATATCGTCAACAATAAGGGAGGTGCAACAGGAGCTGCAAATTTCATTTCGGGACTTTTTGCCCAGGTGAGTACTTTGTACGCAAATGATTTAATTGAAATGGGGATCTCTGAGATCTACGCATGGACATCCACCTCTCCTTATTCAAGCACAAGCTCCTCCGGGATGCTTTCCGATTTCCAAAACAGTACAGGAGCCTTTAATGGCGATCTGGCGCACCTGGTTTCTTATCAGGCCAGTGGAGGAATTGCGGCAGGATTTGACGGAATTTGTAATTCTAATCCTGATCTTTCTAAATGTTTTTCCAGTATTGATGGAAGCTACTCAAATGTACCTACCTACAGTTGGTCAGTCATGGTGACAACCCACGAAATGGGACACCTAATCGGATCACGGCATACTCATGCATGTGTATGGAACGGAAACAATACTGCTATTGATGGTTGTGCAGGATCAACTGAAGGATCTTGCCCACTACCCGGAAATCCATCTGGCGGAGGAACTATCATGAGTTATTGCCATGTGACCAGTGTTGGTATCAACCTGGCGAATGGCTTTGGCCCACAGCCTGGAAATGTTGTCCGTGGTACAGTTCAAAATGCAAACTGCCTTTCAGCTAACTGTAGTGGTGGCGGACCAACCTGCTTTGATGGAGAACAAAATGGAAATGAGACAGGTGTAGATTGTGGAGGTGATTGTGATCCTTGTCCTGTGCCTTGTACAGATAATGAATTAACTCTGACTATCGTATTGGATAACTATCCTGAAGAAACCAGCTGGACAGTTACTGATGATGGTACTGGGGGAACTGTTGCCTCTGGCGGCACCTATGGTGGCCAGGCGGATGGTAGCACAGTAGTTGAAGATATTTGCATCCCGAATGGCTGCTATACTTTTACCATTTCGGATACTTATGGTGATGGTATTTGCTGCTCTTACGGAAACGGATCCTATGTCCTGGTTGATGGATCTACTACACTAGCTTCAGGTGGTCAATTTGGAAGTTCTGAAGCAACTCCATTTTGCCTGGGTGGAGGCCCCGCTCCAACATGTACCGATGGTGTCCAAAACGGAAATGAGACAGGCGTAGATTGCGGCGGCCCTGATTGTGCCGCTTGCCCAACATGTACCGATGGTATTCAAAACGGAAGCGAGACAGATGTAGATTGCGGCGGTCCTGATTGTCCTGCATGTCCTACTTGTACCGATGGCGTACAAAACGGTAACGAGACAGGAATTGATTGTGGTGGTCCTGATTGCCCTGCATGTCCTACTTGCAACGATGGAGTACAAAACGGTAGCGAGACCGGTGTAGATTGCGGTGGTCCTGATTGCCCTGCATGCCCAACTTGCAACGATGGCGTACAAAACGGAAACGAGACTGACGTAGATTGCGGTGGCTCTGATTGCCCGGCTTGCCCTACTTGCTCAGACGGAGTACAAAATGGTAATGAGACTGGTGTAGATTGTGGAGGCCCTGACTGCGCTGCATGCCCTACTGGTTGCTCAGATAATGATTTGGATCTGACCATCGTGTTGGACAACTATCCTGGCGAAACGACCTGGACGATTACGGCTGATGGCGGCGGAACGGTCGCCTCCGGAGGTCCTTATTCTGGTGCAGGCTCTACCGTGGTAGAAGACCTTTGCC
>JABDJM010000009.1 GCA_013002475.1 Saprospiraceae bacterium
GAATCGTTGATGGCTCTCACCCGATAAAAATATACAGTATTTGCCATGAGCCCCTCATCCAGGTATTCAATTGTGTCCTTTCCAACTTGTGCTATTTGCACATAAGATTCATTTGTCCATTCGGCCCTTTCGATTAGAAAGGCTGTTTCATCCAGAGAGTTGTCATTCCAATGCAGAGCAATGCTTGTCGCGGATTGGGTTTCACCAGCAAGGTTCGTGGGGCTTTGAAGATCCTCGCAGGCAAAATCAATTTGGTCTCTAACATTCTGTCTCAAGTCTGGCAGCGTTGGGTAAAATGCATTTCCGGGGCATTGTGTTGCACAACCATCTCTATGCCCCGCAATCCTGGGAAGTATTTCTCCTGATGATGAATGAAAACCACTACCGAGGGGGTCCAGGTTACGATCACAGGTATTCCAGGCAAGCAACTCCGTTAGGCTGGCGAGAGCTGGCGGCTCGGGTTGCCATTGTGTAAAATCACCAAGCAAACAAAAACCCGCCGTTTTGCCATTTGTCCCGCAGAAATGTGCACCCAGTATTCCATTACCACGGCCCTCATATATTATTCCCTCAGGATCTACCAACCAGTTATATCCGATGTCTGACCACCCATTTACATTGACATGAAAGTCCCATATGCTTTCAACTATAAAGGCCCAGTTGGTGCTCACACTGGTGCCTGCTGAGTGGTGGACGATCAGGTGTGAAACTGAGGTACTAACCGGGTCTGGGTTTGGAGGACAATTATTGTCAGGGCACCAGGCTTGCCTATCCAAATAGCCGGGAAATGGACAGGGGCAAGATCGTGATGTCGGTAGAAAAGATAGTTGTGGATTCGGTCGGGGGTGATCTTTGTGTATTTGAAAAAGTCGGAGCTTGAGTGGAGCGGTTGGTATTGTCAAAAATGAAAAACGTACACCCCTAACATCTCCCTCGATAAAAAGCTGCTCACTTATCCAGTTTTCTTTTGAATTCGAATGATTAAATTCTTTTAATTGTCGAACATTATGATCTTGCTGATCTTTGGAATTTTCATAGTACAATATCTGGTCCGACAGATCTTCAGAGGCTGTTATCGAAAGACTGGAAAAATCCAGGTCTATATTTTCTGTTTGCAAGTTTACCAGGTAAGTAGAAAGCCCATTAACTTTTTCCAGTTGTCCTGGGCTGATCTCAAAAGAGGATATGATCTGGCCGTGGATCCAAGCTGCAAGGCAAAATAATAGCAACAATGTTATACTCCCCTTTTTCATTTCAACTTTTCATTATTGGCGTGACGGGCTTTATCTCTTTGTGTTTTTTTCTTCAAAGATTTTTCGAACTCTGCTGTCAAGTCAATGCCCGTTTGATTGGCCAGGCAGATAAGAACAAAAAGAACATCTGCCATTTCTTCTCCCAATTTAGCCTTGATTTCTTCCTTAGTCATAGGAACCTTAAAGCTTTGTTCTCCATAAACTCTGGCAAACAATCTTGCTAACTCTCCAACCTCTTCAGTAAGGACAGCCATATTTGTTAGCTCATTGAAATAGCGTTGTCCTATTTCATTTATCCAAACGTCTACCCTATTCTGAGTTTCCTGTATGGTCATTACTCTTTTATTTTTGAGTCTATAATGATCGTTACCGGCCCATCATTTACGAAATCCACTTTCATATCCGCTCCAAACTTCCCAGTCCCTACTTCTTTTCCACAAAAGAGGGAAAGGTCGTCAACAAATTTCTCGTATAAGGGAATTGCAATTTCTGGTTTTGCGGCTTTTATATAACTAGGTCGATTACCTTTCCTGGTGCTTGCATGCAAAGTAAATTGACTTACTACGATTATTCCTGCATTCACGTCAATGGCTGATAAATTCATTACCCCCTTTTCGTCATTGAATATCCTCATCTGACCAATTTTTTTGACTAGCCATTGAATATCCTCCATTCCATCTTCCGGAATAATTCCAAGAAGGATAAGTAATCCTTTCTCAATTGAGGCATTTGCTTTTTGGTCTATCCAAACACTGCATCTTGATACTCTTTGTACAACTGCCCGCATAATTAAAATAGTGTTGGTGGGTCGTATACTTCTTTGTGAATAGCTGACTCATTGTAGGAAGGGCTATTTGCCTTATCTGTTACACGATACATATCCAGGATACCATCTGCAGGCATTTTTAGCAGCTTTTCAATTTCTGGTAAGGGAATATCGGAGAGCCAATTTTTCCTGCTCTCCTCGTCTTCAAAAAATAAGGGCATCCGATCATGGACAGCGGAGACTTCTTTGTTTGCATCACAAGTAAGGATCGAGAACGAAAAAATTTCCGTTTTTTCATCAGACCAATACTCCCATATTCCTGCAAAGGCAAAGAGGCTTCCTGATTTAGGAAAAATCCTGAATGGTTTTTTCTTCTTTCCCTCTTTTACCCATTCATAAAAACTATCTCCCGGTACCAAACACCTCTTTTTCCGAATGGGTATTCTGAAACTCGGTTTTGTAAAGATCCCCTCGCTTCGGGCATTGATCATCTTTCCGGTTAGCCTCCCTTCCTTTGACCAAGGGGGAACTAAGCCCCAATTCATTCTTGCCAAAGATTCGGGGTCCTTATTAGTAATCACATAGGCTTGTTGAGTCGGGGCAATGTTGAAAGATATTTCTAGTTGCTTTGGAGCTCTTACCCCAAACTCCTCCTGGATCTTCTCGCGACTTGTGGAAAATGAAAATCTTCCGCACATATTTGTATCGCTTTTTGAAATTTGAATTATCCACAAGGTAGGTTACCTGGTGTGGAAATCGAGTGAGTATTTCCCTGATTTTCCACTTTAATTAAGAATTTGAATTTTTAATATGAATAGAAGTCTTATTTCAACCCAAATTTTGTGGATAATTGAACTTTCAGTTACAGTCCACTAACATCTTTTGGTTTAAAGAATTCAAAAAGTTATTCATCAACTATGTATAATTCGAAATGTGGAAAAATGACTAAAAAATTGAATTCCAATCGGATAGAACATTAACTCAATGTGGAAACATATGTTTATTGTCTTAGCAATTGAATTACCAATTTTGTCACTTATAAATTTTCCTCAAACTCACAGTAATGATGATGAGGGCTTTTTTGATTTTAAATTATAGTTATTAATGAGTCAAGTTGTGGAAGGTTTAAAAAAAATTAGACGTCCAGTCCAGATTTGGTTGTTGATTGGCTGCCTCATGGTTTTCGTGCAGGTTGTTATTGGCGGTGTGACGAGGCTTACCGACTCGGGACTGAGTATAACCGAGTGGGCTGTTATTCAGGGAACCCTGCCTCCGATGAATCTCGATGCGTGGACGGAGGCCTTTGATCTGTATAAGGTGCATGCAAAAAAGCAATTTGAAAGTTTGCATGCTGATATGACCTTATCTGAATTTAAGGTGATATTCTTCTGGGAATACTTCCACCGATTGTGGGCAAGGCTGATGGGCTTTGTTTTTCTTTTTCCCTTTCTGGCGTTTTGGTTTATGGGATGGCTTCCTAAATGGCTGATGAAACGGTTGGGGATTGTCATTCTCATCGCTGTGATTGTTGCGCTTTTTGGTTGGATAATGGTGGCAAGCGGATTAAACGATGACAACCGTACCTGGGTGAGCGCTTACAAATTGGTTACTCACTTGGGATTGGCAACTTTGCTTTTTGGTTACTTATTCTGGACCTGGCTAAGGTCATTTCAAGGTGCAGGCATTACTAACCATGCTGTTTTAAGGAATAGGTCCTGGTGGTTGTTAGGATTTCTGAGTTTTCAAATTGTGTTAGGTGGTTTAATGGCTGGTATGAGGGCTGGACTAATACATCCTCATTGGCCGCTCTTTGTAAATGGGGGCAACTTATGGAATGCTATGATGAGTTTAAGCAGTGAAGAAGGAAGTTTGATTAATTACGAAGGATCGGTTGGAGTAAAGGCCTGGGTTCAGGTTTTCCACAGATTGACTGCGTATTTTCTTGCGGGATTGGTGATTTGGTGGTTGCTACAGGTTAAAAAGCTTGGGTTGCAGATTCTAGTTCGTGGAAGTATTATGTTTTCGATACTGTTAGTAATTCAGGTTTTTCTGGGGATTATTACGGTTGTAATGTGTAAAGGTGGAATTCCCGTACTCTGGGGAGCCATGCATCAGGGACTTGCATTAATATTGATTTCCAGTTTATTGTATGTTATTTTCCAACTTCGCAAAGATTACTAACATTATTTTTTCATCATAAATTCTTGATTATCAATCATTTAAGTGGGAAATCTGGATTTATTAACCACACTTTCCACAACTGTTATAAAGTTTGAGGCGTTGTTCTGTATTCGAGACGTCCATGTGGAAAATTGAATTGGTTCGAGATGTAGGTAAATTGGATAACTTTGGGCAAATTATGCACACGATGGGATTAATTGAACAAGAAGAATCGGGTTTTAAGTTTATAGAAACGAATGGAGGAAAAGAGACTCTTTTGCTACTTCATGGCTTGTTTGGTGCTCTTTCGAATTTTGAAGGGATATTGAAGGAATTTGGTAAGGATTATAATGTAGTGGTTCCAATGCTGCCCATTTTTGATCTTCCAATTAAAGATGTTTCAGTAAGTGGCCTGGTTAAACATGTGAAGTCTTTTGTGGAATACAAGCAGTATCCTAAAGTGCATGTACTAGGTAATTCATTAGGGGGACATATCAGTCTCTTATTCGCACTCGACAATCCTAATTGGATCCAGACAATTATCCTAACCGGAAGTAGCGGGCTGTTTGAGAACAGCCTTGGGAGTACTTTTCCAAAAAGGGGTAATTATGAATTCATAAAAAATAAGACAGAGGCTACCTTCTATAATCCATCAGTAGCTAGTAAAGAATTAGTTGATGAGGTTTTTGACACAGTGAATGATCGTGGGAAAGCGATCAGGGTTGTTGCTACAGCAAAATCAGCAGTCCGACATAATTTAGGGGATAAACTTCATTTGATAGAGGCTCCTACCCTATTGATTTGGGGAGCTCAAGACTCAGTGACCCCACCATTTGTTGGGGAAAAATTCCATGAGTTGATTAGTAACTCCGAACTTAAAATGGTTGAAAAATGTGGACATGCTCCGATGATGGAGCTCCCCCATGTCTTCAATTTGCATTTGCGGGAGTTTCTGGAGAGGAATTCTATTCCTGATGTTTCACGTGAAACATCAGAATCTGGCCAATAAGTAATCTTTCAGCTGATCAAAAGAAGCTGGCATTAATTCGGCTTCCTTTTTCCTTTCTGATAATTCTTCCAATCTTTCAGGGATATCCAAGCTAATCTCTAATGTTTTCTCAACCTCTTCCAGGAATTTTGCTGGGTGAGCGGTTTCCAGAATAATTCCAGAGTGATCCGGATTTTGTTCCTCAAACGCCTTCCAGGCAAGATATCCTACCGCCCCATGTGGATCCATTATATATCCGAATTTCTGGTGGATTTTATTCATAGCTTCTCGGGTCTGGCTATCCGAAAAAGAGAACCCCTGAATATCCTTGGATAATTTGTTCCACGTGGAACCATATAGATCCAACATTCTTGCAAAATTGCTGGGATTTCCCACATCCATAGCATTTGATATGGTGGAAACAGAAGACTTGGGCTCATAT
>JABDJM010000342.1 GCA_013002475.1 Saprospiraceae bacterium
ACCGGATCATCATCCCTGATGGCTGATTTGAGGAGGCCTTTAGCATCTTTTGGATCTATACAGGAGATCACCTTCAGTCCCGGGACATTCGCCATCCAGGATTCGAAAGTTTGAGAGTGCTGTTGACCTAATTGACCGGCTGCTCCGGAAGGTCCCCGAAAAACTATTGGACAGTTAAACTCTCCGGCACTTTGCGAAAGGGTCTTTGCAGCATTATTAACTATTTGATCAAAAGCCAATACGGCAAAGTTCCAGGTCATAAACTCAATGATCGGCCGTAAACCATTCATTGCGGCACCAACGCCGATTCCAGCAAAGCCAAGTTCTGCAATGGGAGTATCAATGACCCTTTTTGGGCCGAACTCGTCAAGCATTCCTTTTGAAACCTTATATGCACCATTGTACTCTGCAACCTCCTCTCCCATCAGGAAAACGGTCTCATCTCTTCTCATCTCTTCTGACATTGCTTCCAGGAGAGAATCCCTTAATTTTATTACTCTTGACATGCCAATAATTTAGGTTTGCAAAAATACGTCGAAAATGGAGGATATTTCAGGCTTTCAAAGACAAATCCTCTGCAAAGGCCCTGTAATCCAGGCCTCCAAATGTACCTGAACTCATAAGCAAAACAACAGAATCCTCATCTAGTTGATGTCTTAGCCAGGAGATCAAAGGTTCCTGTTCTTGGAAAACATCGACTTCCCCTCCAAAATATTCTGAGACCTCTGCAGTGTCCAAAGAGGGAAGCTTTTTCATTTCCAATGTATGTTTTTGGAAGAATACGGCAGCCCCATCCGCAGGAGAAAGAGTGTCCCTATACAGTGGAAGGAATTTTTTGTTCAGACTTGAAAAGGTGTGTAACTCCAGCGCAGCCACAATCTTTTTATCGGGATATTGTTTTCTAACCGCTTCCAGCGTGGCTTTAACCTTACTGGGAGCATGGGCAAAATCCTGATAGATGGTTAGCTTCTCTGATTGGTTCAGAAGCTGAAGACGCTTTGCAGCACCCTGGAAATCAGCCATCGCTTCAAGGAACTGCTCCTGCTCGATTCCCTGCTCAGCACATAGTAAACTGGCCGCCTTAAGATTCTGCAGGTTATGATCGCCAAAGACTCCGACTTTGAATGAATTTCCCTTGTCTGATCTTACAATCATTTGATCACCTTCGGCATGTCCCTCAAAACCAAAATATGGACTCATTGCCTTGGAAGGGTTCTTGGCGGCGATCTCTTGGAGGTGTTTGTCATCTCCGAAATAATAGATCCTTCCTTCAGGAGCTAGCTCATTGACAAACAATTGAAATTGCTCGAGGTAGTTTTCGAAAGTGGGGAACACGTTGATATGATCCCAGGCGATGCCAGTAATAATGGCAGTATTGGGATGATAATGCAAGAACTTGGGTCTTCTGTCAATTGGAGAACTCAGGTATTCATCCCCTTCCAGGACCATAAGAGGTGCATCACTTAGGCGGACCATGGTTTTAAAACCGGGCAATTGAGCTCCGACTAAATAGTCTGCATTGAGGTTCAGTTTTTTCAAAGCATGTAAAACCATGGAGGTGGTACTGGTTTTGCCATGGCTACCTGCTATGACCCATCGAGACTTATCCTTTGCTTCCTGATAAATGTATTCCGGATAGGAGTAAATGGGTAGCCCAATTCTTTGTGCTTCAAGCAGTTCAGGGTTGTCCTTTCGAGCATGCATGCCCAGAATAATAGCATCCAGGTCTGGGCTTATTCTTGCAGGGTCCCAACCCATTTTTGTGGGCAAAAGGCCTATACTTTCCAACCTTGACCTTGCCGGATCATAAATTTCATCATCTGAGCCGGATACGGTATGATGATTGTAATGTAGTGCCATAGCAAGATTATGCATTGCTGAACCGCCAATGGCTATGAAATGGATGCGCATGCGACAAAGCTAATGTATTAGGCTTTTTTTCGATGTACTATCCAACAATTAAGTGGAATTGGGCGTTTTGATTATCTAATCCTGTTGAGCCGGTTATTTTTTACCTTTGTGTCCGGAGACATATTAAAAAATGCTTCAATGAGTGTTAAACGTATAAAACAAATCTGTGCAGTGGCTGTGTTACTTGTCGCCCTGGCATCTTTTTCAAGCTGCAACAGAGGATATGGCTGCCCTAACAACTTTTCAATAGAAAAAGGGGTTAGTACGGCAGTTGATTTATATATCCGTTAATCATGCATCCCATTACCTGGCGTGATCTTCAGCGCGAAGATCAACTTTCTGAGATTGTTGAGTTTAGTTATCAGCAGACTTGTTTGATTTTCAAACACAGTACCCGCTGTTCCCTTAGTTCAATAGCCAAAATGAGGCTTGAGGATAGTTGGGCATTCTCAGAAGATAATCTTCGGCCCTATATCCTGGACTTGATCCAGTACCGTGCTATTTCCGATCGCATAGAACAGGACTTTGGAGTGAAACATGAATCTCCACAGATTCTTGTCATTGAAAAAGGAGAAGTTACTTTGGATGCCTCACATCTGGATATCACCGTCGAGGAAATAAGTTCAGTCTTGGTGCCAACCGAATGAATTCAATCTTCGAAACCAAGGATGGTTCCCATTCAATAGAATCAGAAAAATTTGGTGTTCCCTACCATTCCCGGCATGGAGCGATTACGGAAAGCATGCATGTTTTTATTGCCAATGGATTTCAGGAAGCCATAGCAGATAAAACCGAGTTAAGAATCCTTGAAATTGGTTTTGGATCTGGATTAAACACCCTGTTGACAGCCCTTGAAGCTGAGAAACTCCCTGTGCGTGTTTCCTACATTGCTCTTGAAGCATTTCCCTGTTCCGATCAATTGCTTTCAGAATTGAACTATCCTGATCAAATAGAGAACCCGATTGCCGCTGAATATTTTAGCCGGATCCACCAGTTTTCCTGGGATGAACCTGCCCCACTTTCGGATCATTTCCTATTGAAGAAGAAACATATTGATTTTCTAGCTTTTGAGCCAAAGGACAAATTTGATCTGATCTATCTGGATGCCTTTGCCCCAACAGCTCAACCAGAACTTTGGACAAAAGAAACCTTGGGAACGTATTTCGAATGGATGAACCCTGGCGGAATACTTACCACCTATTGTGCGAAGGGGCAAGTCCGAAGAGATTTTCAATCCCATGGAGGACAAGTAGAGCGACTACCGGGGCCACCTGGGAAAAGAGAAATGCTCCGAATCAAGAGGCCTTAATTTTTTTTCCACAGTTCTCATAATCAGTTTGCTTTAGAGCAAAGCGCTTCTATATTTGTAGCTTATTTAGAATTAATCTAATTCAAGATAATGCGCATTTTCCCCTTTGCTCTGCTGATTTACTTCAGTCAATTTCCTGCATCATTCTGTCAATCAATAAGTAGCCTTGAACATAGTGATGTTTTAATAACAGACACTATTCCGGAAATTGACATTCCCGAGATAAGTATTATCGCTAGCAAGGGCAGAATCATGAAGGATCTGCCAGGTTCAGCATCGTATCTAAGTTCAAAGGACCTAAAGCGGATCTCTCCTATCTCTGGCAATGAAGTTCTTAGAAAGATCTCAGGGGTGCATGTGGTTGATGAGGAAGGCCTAGGGTTGAGGGCCAACATTGGAATCCGCGGCTTAGACCCTGACCGATCATCTAGAGTGTTAGTATTGGAAGACGGAATTCCAGTTGCATTGAACCCTTTTGGAGAACCCCAGATGTACTACACGCCAAAGATTGATAGAATGGAAGGAGTTGAAGTGCTCAAGGGCTCCGGGCAAATACTTTTTGGCCCTCAAACCGTGGGCGGCGTGATCAATTACTTGACTGCCGATCCCCCAAAGCAAGAAATGGGAAGCCTTCAATTAACGGGAGGTCAGGGTGGTTTCTTTAGTGGATTGATAGGATATGGAAACACACAGGGTAACGTCGGCTATCAGGTTAACTATTTAAGGAAGCAGGCAGATCAAATTGGTCCTACCTGGCTTAAGCTTAATGATCTATCTGGAAAGATCAGGATCCAACTAAACGGTAATTCCAAGTTGAGATTAAAACTTGGGTATTATGATGAGCTCAGCAACTCCACTTATGTTGGATTGACCCAAGCTTTGTTTAACTCTGGCGATTATGATAATAAGACCATCGCCGAGAATGATCAACTTTCTGTAAGCAGGATATCAGCCAGCGCAACCCATGAAAGACATTGGAATTATAAACTCAAACTAACGACAACTGCCTTCGCCTACAGAACAACCAGAAATTGGCAGCGGCAGGATTTTTCCTACTCTGAGCCAAGCTCCTATGATTATTCTGTAGGGGAACCCTTGCATGGATTGATCTTCTTTGAGGATTCAAACGGGCACAGGAACCGCCAGTTTGAAGTAGCAGGGATTGAACCCAGACTCCATTGGAGACTGGGTCCTAAAATGGAACATTCAATCCAGACGGGCGCCCGATTCCTTACCGAGCGTGCATTTGAACAGAGGGTAAATGGGACCAAGGGAGTTGCTGAAAGTGGACTTTTGAAGAATGATGAAAATCGAAGTGGTCAGGCTCTTAGTGCATTTATTCAGGGACAAGCCACACTTGGAAAAATTATTTTTACTGGTGGCCTGAGAGCGGAATCCTATCATTTCAAGCGGGATATCCACCGCCTGGGATATGTAGATACCAACATCATTGCAAAACAAAGTGTGAATCAATTGATCCCTGGCATTGGCTTGAATTATAACATCAATTCCGGGGTAAGCATTTTTGCTGGTTTGCACAGAGGCTTTGCTCCTCCAAGAGTAAAAGACGCCATCGCAAATTCTGGGGAGGTGTACCAGTTGGAACCTGAACTTAGCTGGAATCTTGAGGCTGGTATCAGATCTTCCCTTGGTAAATTCCTGAATTCTGAGTTAACCATTTTCAGGATGGATTTTTCGAACCAGATTATTCCGATATCCGAATCTAGTGGCGGTTCGGGAAGTGGTTTGATCAATGGAGGGAGTTCCTTGCACCAGGGAATCGAGATTGATATTGATGTAGATCTCCAAAAGGTTGTGGATGGATTAAGGCTAAGTGGTCAGGTTACACTTATTGATGCCTCATAT
>JABDJM010000355.1 GCA_013002475.1 Saprospiraceae bacterium
ATCCAGAGGTTATGTGATCGCCGATTTTCAGGATCAACTAGAAAAAGAATGGATCCAGGAATTGAAGTCCAAATTTCAAATCAAGGTAAATCAGGAAACTTTTGATTCCCTGGTCAAATAAATACAATGGAATTTAAGGTCCTCCCATCGTTTTTTTTCCTGATCCTTGCACTGGGATGGCCCTCATGTCAACCAACATCAGAAGAGATTGCTGAGGACAGGGCATTGGCCAGAGTCCATAGCAAATCCCTTATGGCCTCTGATCTTTCTGAAATATCTCAGGGGCTTTCCTCTTCAGATTCAGCTTTGATGGCCAATGCTTTTGTGGAAAGATGGGTCAGGGAACAGGCCTTACTAGCCCATGCAGAAAAAAATATGCCCAGGGATATCGACATCGACGAACTTGTGCGTGATTACCGGGCCTCTTTAATACGGCACCATTACGAAAAACTGATTGTGGGACTAGAACTGGATAGCCTGGTTACAGATCAACAATTGATCGCAGAATATGAGGCCAATGAATCTCAGTTCCCCCTTGAGGAGATCATTTTTAAATATGATTTTTTAAAAATGCCCCGAAACCACCCAAAATTCGGTGAAATTAGGGGATTGTGGAGGTCCTTAAATGAAGGAGATACCAGGGCAGAGCTTGGCCAGTTAGCCTCCTCCCTTGACTTTGAGAACAATCTCGAGGGGGTGGCCTGGGGCACAACGATTGAAATTGAAAATCTTTTGCCTGTATCTGCATCAGTATCAAGGATGCGAATTGGCAGGGCAAATGAGTATTCAGCTGAGGGGGATCGATTTTTTGTCCGTCTCACTGAAAGGCGGAACGAAGGGGAAAATGCTCCTCTGCCAGTAATTGAGAGCCAGCTAAAGAGAACGATCTTACATAAAAGAAAAGTAGATCTGATAGATTCAAAGATCGAAGAGATCTATCAGCAAGAATCAAAACTCAACAACGTAAAAATATTCTAACGAATGATCTGTGTCAAGAAAACTTTGATTTTCAACCTGCTATTCCTGAGCATGATGAACTATGGTTTTGGGCAATCCGAACCAGTGGACCGCGTCATTGCAAAAGTCGGCGGGGAGATTATCCTATTAAGTGATGTGGAGGAACAATTTTCCCTAAGCAACCAACAGGGTGGCGGAAATTTGGATCCGATGTACCGCTGTGAAATTCTTCAAAACATAGTTGTTTCTAAACTTCTCCTGAACCAATCGAGACTGGATAGTATCGTGGTTTCAGAAATAGAGATCGAGACTCAACTGGATGCCCGAATTGAACAGATCCTTGCTTATATGGGTGGGGATGTGGAGCAATTTGAAGCATACTATGGAAAGACTGTCAATGAGACGAAGGAAAGATTTCGGGAGGATCTAGAGGAGCAGCTAAGGATAGAGCGAATGCAGGGCGACATCGTTGGAGGCGCAACAGTAACCCCAAGAGAGGTAAAAGATTTTTTCGCGAGGATCCCTCAGGATAGTCTACCCTACTTCAATGCGGAGGTAGAAATTGCAGAAGTTGTATATGTCCCAAAAGTCAATGCGGAACAAAAGAGAATTGCCCTCGAAAAGCTTGAAGAAGTTCGAGATCTGATTAATGAGGGTGAGGATTTTGCTGAATTAGCCACTCGCTTTTCGGATGATCCCGGCTCTGCAAGGATTGGTGGTGATCTTGGTTGGCAGGGTAGAGGTACTTTTGTACCCGAATTCGAAGCCACCGCCTACAACCTGGAAGAGGGACAGATCTCCGATATAATCGAAACCGAATTCGGATTTCACCTTCTAAGACTGGAGGGACGAAGAGGAAATAATATTCGTATTCGTCATATCCTTATAAAACCAGAGATCACCATGCCAGACCTTATCTTGGCTGAGAGGACCCTTGACAGTTTACGTCAGGAAATTGCCATGGATAGTCTGAGTTTCTCAATTGCTGTAAAAAGGTATTCAGACGAAGCAGAGCAGAGTTATTCAAATGATGGTTTCATGTTGAATCCAGCGACTGGTAATACCTTTTTCGAAATTGCGGACCTGGACCCGGATATTTATTTTACCATTGACACAATGGAAGTAGGACAGGTGAGTTCTCCGATCGAGTATACTGATCAGCGAGGTGAAACGAAGTACCGTATGGTTTTACTTAAATCAAGGACTGAGCCTCATAAGGCGAACCTGCAGGAAGATTATTCCAAGATCAGGACCGCCGCATTGGAACAGAAGAAAGGAAAGTTCATATCGAGTTGGGTGGTTGACAAATTAGGTGACACCTATATAAGTCTGGACAAGGATTATAGCCCTTGTAAAAACTTGGATGAGATATTCTCTTTTAGTGAGGATAATTAAGGGTTGGAGGCTTTTTTATTGAGGTTGAGGAGTTTGGCTGGGCTGCAATGTTTTCCTTAAACATTAGGGGATAATCGGTCAAAATCTGGTGGCAACTGTCAATTTTTGCCCGATTTCGGCCTTGCCTTGTAATGTTTTCCTTAAACATTTCAAACAATTCTGCTCTCCTCCAAGCTTAACCTATTCAACCAAAAAAGGGCTTCAGAATTTCATTCTGAAGCCCTTTTTCTATTTACAAATCCTTCTCTATTTCACACCATGCATCAAACGCTTAAGAAGCGGATGAAGCAGTAAGGCTACAACACCTAATCCGATCGGGATCAGAGTAAAAATCAAGAAGAAGGTTGACAAACTGTATTGGGCTGTGATATTCTCAATATTACCCCCTACATAGTGAGCCAGTTTATTTCCAATAGCTATCGACAGATAATACACTCCAAACATGAAGGCGATCATCCGAACGGGTATAAGCTTGCTCAGATAGGATAGTCCCATCGGAGATAAGCATAACTCCCCTAAGGTATGGAACAAATAAGCCATGACTACCCAGAACATGCTGAGGGAAGCACTCTCTGCCCCTGAAGGAACGTTTCGTGCTCCAAAGGCAAGGAAAGCAAATCCTAAGCCCAATAGAGCGAGCCCAAGAAAATATTTCACCGATGCTGGTGGATTGAATTTACTATCCCACCACTTGGTAAACAACGGAGCAAAAATGATAATGAATAAGGAGTTCAAAATTGCAAACCAGGTTACAGGAACTTCAGTATCCGATGACTGCAATTCAGTGTACAATTTGAACAAAACAATCGCCCAAACGATGACGAAACTAAATCCAAGGATTGTATTTGAAACTCCAATCTGATTGAAAGTTTTGCGGAACAAACTTATCAACACATAGGTGATGATCGCAAGGGGAACAATGGTAACTATCAGATCCACCACCTTAAATGTAGTTGCAGCACCTCCCTCCAATATTCTACTAGTGAAATCCCTGATGTAGATAGGAAGTGAGCCTGCAGCTTGTTCAAAGGCTGCCCAAAAGAATACCGTGAATATGCAAAAGATACCAAAGGCGATCATTCGATCCCTTTCAATCCGAACATAACGGGGAATCCGTATGATTAGCAAGAGTATAAATGAGAGGGCAGCAACCAGTGCAAAGAACAAAGAATCTTCCATTCCTCCAACTGTGAAATTAAAGGTGTTTATCCCTCCAATTTTACTCAATGGATCATTAACAATAAAGACTAATGCTGAAAGGGCGAATATCCCCATAATGACCCAATCGATAAGCTGAAAGTGATTTAGTTTGGTACTTGAGTCGGCTGCCAATTCAGCTTTTTTGGATTCCTTTTGGCCTGCCTCAGGTTTATCTCCGATCTCTCCGAATAGGGGTTGTGCAAAATAGAATTGAAGCATTCCAAGGAACATAAAAATACCGGCTAGTCCAAATCCATAGCTCCACCCTACTTTTTCACCGACCCAACCACACATCATAATCCCTAAAAAAGCACCAGCATTTACACCCATATAGAACAGGTTGTAAGCGCCATCTTTTTTCTCATCGTGGCCTTCGTACATTTTTGAAATGATCGAGGTCATATTGGGTTTAAAGAACCCATTTCCCAGGATCAGAAACGATATACCTATATACAGGAACAAGGGAGTTTCAACAGCCATGGCGGCATGCCCTAGGGTCATCAGCAAAGCACCGATAACTACAGCCATTCGATAACCAATTTTATTATCGGCCAGCCAGCCACCCAATAAAGGAGTGAGATACACAAGCATTGCGTAGGTCCCCAATAAAGACAAGGCAGATTCAGTATCCCATGCCCATCCCGGGTTATCACCAAGAATAGCCCCTGTCAGAAAAATGACTAAAATGGCTCGCATCCCGTAATAGGAAAACCGTTCCCACATCTCTGTGAAAAACAGAACAAACAATCCTGCCGGGTGACCCAGAACCATATTTTGGAAAAACCCGTCGTTACTTGAACTCGTACTCATTTATTGCGTCTTTAGATTTCTAATAATCAATTTTGAACTAAGTATTGGGGAGGGATTTTTTAATCGGCCAATTCGAAGCCTTCAGTTTCATGACCTTCCTCATAGCCGAAATCTTCGGCTCTGTGGGTCAGTCGTTTTAAGGGCTTTAGAACTGCCAAAACAAGGAGGCCAAAAATTGTACAGAAAATTGCGATTCCTGTAAATATTGCAAACTCTCCCAAAGAGGAAGAGGCTTCACCAAGGAGTCCTGCCACTTTATTTCCTAGGCCTGTGGCTGCAAAGTAGGCTCCCATCATAAAGGCCATCCAGCGCTCCGGTGCTAATTTGGTAATAAATGACAGGGCAACAGGAGATGCACAAAGCTCTCCTAAAGTATGAAACAGGTATGCCAGAACTAGCCACTGCATCCCAGACTTGTTGACCACTTCGCCAACTGCATCATAGGTAACTTCTTTACTTGCCATGGACATAAAGAAAAATCCCCAGCCCATAATAATTACACCTATTGCCATTTTAAATAAGGACGAGGATTCTTTTCCCCGGTTTTTCCACCAGACCCAAAAACTCCCCACTATCGTGGCAAATACTAGTATGAATAGCGCATTAACCGATTGAAACCAACTTGCCGGGACATTAAAGTTCCCTAAAGCAAGATTTGTTTTTTGGGCAGCATACACGTTCATCAGACCGCCGGCCTGTTCGAAGGCACCCCAAAAAATAATTATGATCAGAAAGGAAAGATAAGTAACCAGGATCCTGTCTTTTTCCACTTTGTTTCCATCATTGTAAACGACAATTGCAAAGCCGACTGCAAAGGCTAGTCCGATAATCAACAAGCCATAATCCCAGCTCCCGTTTCCAAACCAAACTATCAAGCCAATAATCACAAATAGAGAAAATCCTATTAGTGAATTCCTTTGCTGGAAGATTCTGCCAAACAGGCCTGATTGATCTACATCTTGTCTTTCATCAACCACAAGATTTCCTACATGCTTCAGATGCTTTTGGCCCAACCAATAAATCAGCTGGCCTATTGCCATACCGATTCCTGCTAATCCAAATCCATAGTGCCAACCGATGTTCTCACCAACGTAGCCCA
>JABDJM010000407.1 GCA_013002475.1 Saprospiraceae bacterium
GTCCAACTAACAATTTTTGATCTACACGGAAACATGATTTTTAAGGAAGATTATTACCTGGAAAAAGGCTACCAGGAAATTTTGATCAATAGCTCGGACTGGGATCAAAGTGGGATTTTGCAATGCCGACTTGCCACGCCAGCAGGGTACATAACTCAGAAGATCCTACTCATGCGAAGCTAATCGGCCAGGGCCGGAGCTAGGTGAAATATTAAATAACTGGAAACTAACCCTTTATGAAAGTTTGACACTCCATAAAGGGTTAGTTTCCCTAACCACAATCTGGCAAGTTTTTGTAACATTTTGACTAATTTGGCTGTATGCTAGGGTGTAATCCCTGGCTTCCTATCCCAATTTCCGATATATCAGGTCAAGCTATGGGACTAAAAGAGCTGATCTGATTCTCTACGTTTTTGTTTACCCCCCGGGCCTTTTCTCATTTGGGAAGGGCTTGGCTAGTTGATGCCTTTGTTCAAAAGCCTATGTACATGACACTTAGAAGCACATTCACTGTCCTGGTTGCTATGATATTTTTAGCACCTACCTACCTTTTTTCAGATTGCCAAATTAGTTGTTATCCTTTCTTACAAGTAAGCATTGGATACGACTGTTCAGGCGAAGTAACCGTGGGTATGTTGATGTCCGGAAATAATAATTGCGCCGGTCCATTTGAAGTAGTGGTAATGACGGAGGATATGCAACCAATTGATGGGAGCCCATTCCTCGGACCGGAGCATGTTGGCATGACCTTAATGGCAAGTGTTATTGATACAGATTCGGGAAATCAATGTATGTCAACCTTGTTAATTGAAGACAAGTTTATTCCGGACCTTGTTTGTAGCGAAGTAAGTTTTCCATGTAATGAAGAATACAACTTATCTATTCCAGATCAATTCATAGAAAATACTGGTTGGCAAATTGATAATACCTGTCAGGAAATTTCAATCCCGGTTTCTGGGATTACGAATATTGCCGACATAAATATGGCAGTCTCTTTTTCTGCCGTATCCACAGCAGGACTTTTTATTAGCCTGGAATCACCCTCAGGAATATCCGTTGATCTCATTGATGGATCTTTGGTAACTCCCTGTGGTAATTCTGAATTTGACCTTCTTTTAGATTCACATGCCAGTACTCCGCTTCAGAATCTTTGGGACGGATGTTCAGAATCTTCAGAAAATTTCGGTTGTTACCCAGGACTAGAAGCCTTCGGGCCTTTTCTTGAGGAATTGCAGATCAACGGGAATTGGACTCTAACTGCTTGTGCTGGACCCGGAGACCAACTAAGCTTGAACGTAGTAGACCTTCAGATTTCCCAGGAGGGTTTAATGATCCCATTTCCAGTAACTGCAGGATCAGAGGTGAGCCAAGATGGTCAGGACTTTATTGTAGATGGATTCGATTCATGTGGGCCGGCTCAACTAAGTTATTCTGATCAGTCACAAAATGAAAACTGTTCTTCCGAAAACCAGGAAACTATTTTGCGTACCTGGGTGATTCAGGATGGATACGGAACGTCAACCTCATGTACCCAAACCATCAACATTCTTAAATCAGACCCGTCTGATATTAGCATACCACCTGATTTTGGCCCGGGAGGAGAACCTACTCTTGCTTGTGATGAAAAAGAACCAGATCCAGGCAACCAGATAACTCCCAGCATCGGCTGGAATGCCTTACAAAATGGACATCCTTCGCCTTACAATGAATATTATCCGGCCCCAAACGAGGATGTTATTAAATGGTTCGGAACTGGTTTTCCTGATCTCGGAAGTTGCAGCGACCTCGTTTTTGCTTATACAGACAGTCGGCTGAATGCTTGTTCTGAGGGAGCAAGTAATGGATGCTTCTCGATCATCCGGAATTGGATTATAATGGATAATTGCACAGGAGGAATGGTCACGGAAAAGCAAACAATAAAAATTTCCGATAACGAAGCTCCTATAATTTCCGGAATTGGAGATTATACGCTGGAAATTTTAGATGCCCAGGTTTGTGTAGGAAATGCCTATGCTCCGGT